>NZ_JBSGET010000053.1:0-48138 GCF_053603035.1 Kitasatospora sp. NPDC004272
CCCGCTCCGGGGGCACCGGCACGTCCGCCCGTACGGGCGCCGCCGCTACGCCGGCGCGCCGACCCTCCCGGCCGGGAGCGCGTCCGCGACCGCCTGCCGGGCGAACGCCACCAGTTGGGCGCGCAGGTCGGCCTGCGGCCCGGCGTCCAGGATCAGCCGGGACATCTGGGGCACCGCGTGCGGCCAGGCGGCCAGCGCGATCAGGCTCAGCAGGCAGGAGGTGACCTGCGGGGAGACCTCGGTGCCGAAGGTCTCGGCGAGCGCGGCGACCTTCCGTTCGTAGTGGGTGGCCCGGTGCTCCTCGTTGGACAGCGCGCCGTCCCGGTGGTGCAGGCCCTCCCAGAGCGAGAGCCGCAGCAGGACGGGGTTGGCCCGGTGGAAGTCGTACACCCGGCCCACGTACTCGGCGGGGTCGTCGCCGGGGTGCAGCGGGACGGCTTCGGCGAGTTCGTCCAGGGCCAGCGCGACCACCTGGTCGAAGAGCTTCTGCTTGCTGCCGAAGTAGCCGTAGATGCGCTCCTTGTTGACGCCGGCCAGTTCGGCGATGCGGTCCACGCGGGCGCCCGCGATCCCGTGCGCGGCGAACTCTTCCCTGGCGGCGGAGAGCAGCCGTTGCTTGGTGGAGGTCGGGTCCTGGGTCATGCGGTCAGCGTAGGGCGGGAGGGGCGGGCCTGCCAACCAACTGGATAGTTGACGTCCAACTGGTTGGTTGGTTAACTTCGAACCGCCGCACACGGCCTGCCGCACGGCCTGCCGCGCCCCACTACCGCGCCCCGCCGCCGCCCCGCCCCGCCGACCGACCGACCGCCCAGCCGCCCGACCAGGAGGAACCCGTGTCGACCACCGCCGTCACCGCCACCGCCCCGACCACCGCCGTCACCACCCCGGAAACCGCCGCCGCACCGTCCGTGCACGTCCGCGCCCTGCTCACCTGGCTGGCCGTCTATCCGGCGATCACGCTGGCCCAACTCCTGCTCGGCCCGGAGCTGACCGGCCTGTCCGTGCCGCTGCGGGTACTGGTCATCACCGGCCTGGTCGTTCCCACCGTGGTCTACCTGCTGGTGCCCGCGCTGCTGCGGGCCCGGGCCGCCCTGCTGCGCCGCCGGGGCTGAGGCCCGCGGCCGGCCACCCTTCCGGCCGCGGGTCGCAGCGCCGTCCGGCCGGGCCCGGCCGGTAGCGTCGCGACCGCCCGGGGACGTCCACGGGCGTGCCCACCAGCAGGGAGGTCCCCGGTGATCCGGATGCCCCGGGCCGCCGCCGCGGCCGCCGCGACGGCCCTGGCCGCCGCCGTCCTGGGTGCGGCCCCGGCCGCCGCCACCGGACAGCGGCCCGCCACCGACCGGCAGCCCGCCGCGGAGTCGCTGCAGCGCCGGTTCGCCTCCGCCGCGGCCGAGTTCGGCGTTCCGGAGGGGCTGCTGCTGGCGGTGGCCTACCAGCAGACCCGGTGGGAGTCGCACGACGGGGCGCCCAGCACCACCGGCAACTACGGGGTGGCGGGGCTGACCCGGGTCGACCCGGCCGCCGTCCCGCCCGGCGCGGACGGCCCGCGACTGCACACCCTGGACGCCGCCGCCCGGCTGATCGACCGCCCCGCCGAGCAGGTCGCGGCCGACCCGGCGCAGAACCTGCGGGCCGCCGCCGCGCTGCTGGCGCAGTACCAGCGGGAGTCCGGCCGGGCCGCGAGCACCGACCCGGGCGACTGGTACCGGGCGGTGGCCCGGTACGGCGGCAGCGACGAGAGCCCGTTCGCGGACCGGGTGTTCGACACCCTGCGCACCGGCGCCGAACGCACCACCGCCGACGGCCGGCACGTCCGGCTGGCCGCCGCCCCCGCCCTGCGGGTCGACCGCCCGGCCCGCCCGGCACCCCGCTCCGGCGACGCCGCCGCCGACTGCCCGGCCGGGCTGGACTGCGAGCTGCGCCCGGCCGCGTACGCGCTGACCGACCCCAAGGACCCTTCCTCGTACGGCAATTACACCAAGGCGAACCGCCCGGACGACGGCCAGCGGATCCAGTACGTCGTGCTGCACGACACCGAGGGCGGCTACGACGGCTCGCTCGCCACCTTCCGCAACCCGAAGAGCCAGGCCAGCGCGCACTACCTGGTGCGCTCCTCGGACGGGCACGTCGCCCAGCTGGTGAGCAACCGGGACGTGGCCTGGCACGCGGGCAACAAGACCTTCAACATGCACGGCATCGGCATCGAGCACGAGGGCTACGCCTTCCCCAAGGACCGGCCGACCTGGTACTCGGAGCAGCTGTACCGGTCCTCCGCCGCGCTGGTGCGCCACCTGGCCGCGCGCTACGGCATCCCGCTGGACCGGGAGCACGTCCTCGGGCACGACGACGTGCCGGGCCCGGTGCAGGCGAACGTCGCCGGGATGCACTGGGACCCGGGCACCTTCTGGGACTGGGCGCACTACCTCGACCTGCTGGGCGCCCCACTGCCCGCGCACACCGGGCCGCCCGCGGTCGGCGCGGTGATCACCGTCGCCCCCGCGTTCGACACCAACCGCCCCGCGGTGAACGGCACTCCGGACCGGCCGGAGAACTTCGTCCCGCTGCACACCGGCCCGTCCGCGGACGCCCCGCTGCTGAACGGCGGCACCCGGGACGCCGCCGACTGGCGCGACAAGGCCGTCACCGGCACCCACTACGTGGTCGCGGACACCGCCGACGGCTGGACGGCGATCTGGTACGACGGGCAGAAGGCGTGGTTCGCCGACCCCGCCGGATCGGTCAGCGCCCCCGACACCCGCTCCGGCCGGACGGTGCTCACCCCGCGCCCCGGCGCGGCCTCGATCCCGGTGTACGGCCGCGCCTACCCGGAGGCCGCGGCCTACCGGGGCCACCCGTCGATCCCGGTCCAGCAGGTGGTGCCGCTGTCGGCGACCGTCCCGGCCGGGCAGGCGTACCCGGCCGCGGACGCCGATCCGGTGCGGAGCGACTTCTACTACGCGCGGAACATCGACGGCGACGCCCCGGAGGACCGCACCCTGGTGGTCGGCTGCGACACCTACTACCCGATCCGCTACGGCCACCGGCTGGCCTACCTCAAGTCGACCGACGTGCAGGGCGGTTCGGCGGCCCCGGCCTGCCCCGGAAACTGAGCCGCCGCCCGGCCGGGCGACCGCGTAGGGTCCGCCGCATGACGACGAACTGGGCCGGGGTCCGGGCCCGGGTGGCCGCCCTCCGGCCGTACAGCGGGCGGGTGTTCGGCTCCGGACGGCACCGCTTCACCCTGGCCGACCCGCTGACCGAATCCCAACTCGCCGATTCCGAGCGCTATTTGGGAATCACACTGCCGCCCGAGTACCGCTCCTTCCTGTCCGAGGTCGGCGCGGGCGGGGCCGGTCCCTACTACGGCCTGTTCCCGCTGGCCGACTCCCCGGACGGCTGGGGCTGGCCGGGGCAGTACGACGAACCGGGCGACCTGGCGGCGGAGTTCCTCTCGGCTGCGGAGCGCGAACGGCTGGACGCGGAGCACTCCGCCCGCGAACCCCGGGAGGCGGACTTCCCCGACCCGGACGCCCACCTGGCCGCGTTCCGGGTCTGGGACGACGAGTGGGAGGCGCTGCGCCGCCGGATGACGGCGGGCTCGGTGCAGATCGGCGAGCAGGGCTGCGGCTACTCGTCCTGGCTGGTGGTCTCCGGCCCGCACCGGGGCAGCGTCTGGGAC
This sequence comes from Kitasatospora sp. NPDC004272, assembly GCF_053603035.1. Lineage (NCBI taxonomy): Bacteria > Bacillati > Actinomycetota > Actinomycetes > Kitasatosporales > Streptomycetaceae > Kitasatospora > Kitasatospora sp. NPDC004272. The sequence continues at coordinate 3,680 of NZ_JBSGET010000053.1, forward strand.
GACGCCTTCGCCGCGGACGGGCTGATGGCGCAGCAGGCCCCGGACTTCCGCACCTGGTACCTGGAGTGGCTGGCCCGCGCCGAGGTCGAGTCCCGCGGGCGGCGCTGAGCGGCGGGCGCTGAACGCAGCTGCTCAGCGGCGGGCGGCGGGCGGTGGCTGCCGGGCTTCCGGCGCCGGGCGGCGGGCAGCGGGCGGCGGGCGGCTGGCGGCTGGCGGCTGGCGCTACTTCCGGCGCAGCGCCTTGCGGGTGTTGCGCACCCGGCGGTGCAGGCGCTGGACGTTCGCCAGGGTGTGCACCCGGCCGGCCACGGTGAGGCGGTACTTGAGGCGCAGGAAGCGCGGCAGGGCGTCGATCCGGTCGTCCCCGATGGCACTGACCAGCCGGGTGACGTGCCGGTGGTAGGCGTACCGGTAGTCGTGGTCGCCGTCGGGGATCGTCCAGAAGAACATCGGGATCTCCTCGACCAGGGTGTTGTGGTCGTAGGCCCGCAGGTGCTCGCGGAAGACGGGCTCGGGCCGGTCGAGCAGCCAGCCGCGGACGAGTTCGATGGAGCGGACCCGGTCGGCCAGGCCGCGCGGGTCGGTGCGGCGCTGGGTGATCGAGCTGTCGCCGTCCTCGCGGATCCGCCAGTGGTAGACCGGCTCGGACAGCACGTCGACGCGCTCCGCCAGGAAGTGGTGCGGGACGCTGACCGGGGCGTCCTCGTAGAGCATGCCCTCGGGGTAGTCCAGGCCGGCCGCGGCGTAGAAGGAGCGCCGGTAGACCTTGTTCCAGGCGGTGCGGTCGGTGACCAGCGCGGGCAGTTCGCTGACGTGGGTGCGCAGCCGGGTCTCGGCGAACGGGCGGACGTGCACGTGCGAGGGCTCCAGTCCGGCGGTGCGCAGCCGCAGCACGTTGCCGGTGGCGAAGTCCGAGCCGGTGCCGTCCAGGGTGTCGACCATCAGCCGGTAGGCGTGCGGCGGCACCACGTCGTCGCTGTCGACGAAGGCCAGGTACTCGGTGCCGGGGGCGAGGTGGCGCACGCCGGTGTTGCGGGCCGCGCCGAGGCCCTGGTTCTCCTGCCGGACCAGCCGGAAGCGGGGGTCGCTCGCGGCGTACCGCTCGGCGATGGCCGCGCTGCCGTCGGTGGAGCCGTCGTCGACCATGACGCACTCCAGGTCGGTGAACGCCTGGGCGGCGATCGACTCCAGGCAGGCGGCGAGGTAGCGCTCGACGTTGTACACCGGGACGACGACGGAGAGACGGGGTGCCATCGGCTGCGCGGGCCTTTCGGGCTGGGCGCCCGAATAGGCGGGCGGAAATGCCGCCGGGCGCGGACGCGCGCAGCATATCCGGCCCGAACGACCTTGCAGGGAACGGAAGATGGAAAGAAAGTAGCGGAATTCCGTCCTCCGAATTCCGGTGGGCGCCGGCCGCGGGAAAAGGGGCGCCGCGGCGGGCTCCGGGAACGACCGAGCGCCGCTGCCCACCCCCGTGGGGCAACGGCGCCCGAGCTTCCGGACCCCGATCCTGCCGACCGGCTCCACGGTGTGTCAACTATCGTGGATTCCTCCGCCACGATCCGGGCCCCCTGGTGATCATCCACCACGTTTCCGCCACGATTCCGCCAACGATCGTGCAGAACGGGCTGGACGGAGGATACGCCCGGGGGTAAGGACCCTCTATGATCCGGCACATGCCCCAGGACTCATCCCGCGCCGAAGCCCCGGACTTCGCCAGCCGCTTCCGGCGCCTGATAGCGGTGATCTACCCCAAGGACCTCGGCCGCCCCTGGCGGGACACCGAAATCGCCGAAGGCACCGGCCTGAGCGGCACGTACATCGGCAACCTCCGCAAGGGAACCCAGAAACCGAGCCTGGAGAACGCCGTCCGGATCGCGAAGTTCTTCGGCGTCCCGCTGGACTACTTCTCCGATTCCGGGACCGCCCACGCCGTGGAGCAGGACCTGCGCAAGATCGAGGCCCTGCGGGACGCCCGGGTCGAGCGGATCGCGATGCGCGCGGCCGGGCTGCCCCCCGAGATGCAGGACGCCGCACTCACTATTGTGGAGCAGTTGCGGCGGGCCGTGGGCCTGACCGACGGGCAGCCGGACGAGGCCGGCCCGGTGACGTGACGGAGCGCCAGCAGGTGCCGCTGGGACACTGGCGGCTACCGGAAGGGGTCGACGTGCGGGGTGTGGGGAGCGGACTGGGGCGGACCCGCCGGAGGATGCGGGCGGTCGCGCGCGACCTGCGCCTGCCACCGTTGAGCACCGTCGAGGAACTGTGCGACGCGGTCTCCGCGCACCTGGACCGGCCGATCCGGATCGCCCCGCGCCGGATGCGGGTCGGCGAGCCCTCCGGCTTCGTCGAACGCCTCCCCGCCGAGGACGTCGTCCACGTCGAGCAGGAGACCTCCGGACTGCACCGGGCGCACATCGTCTGCCACGAGCTCGCCCACCTGCTCTGCGGCCACCTGAGCGCGCCCCCACCCCCCGGCCAGGACGCCGAACTCGTCGAACTGCCCACCATCGACCCGGACATGGTCCGGCTGGTGCTCGGCCGCTCGCACTACGACGACGCCGCCGAGGAGGAGGCCGAGGTCCTCGGTGCCGAGTTGATGCGCCTGCTGGTCCTCGCCCCCGGCGCCGGCACCACCTCCCAGCTCGCCCCCGCGCTGGAGCACCGCAAGGGACAGCATGTCTGAACTGCCGTACGACCTGGTCTACCTGGGCATCGGCAGCGCCGCCTGGCTGGTCGCCGCGCTGAAGCTCAGGGCCTGGCGGCGCGACCCGTCCTTCGGCCTGCTGGTGGTCGCCCTGGCCATCGCCTCCCCGGCCACCGCCTTCCTGCTCGCCTCCCCGCTGCTGTACCGGACGGTCGGCCGCCTCACCGGCGTCGGGAACCTCGCCACCCTGTTCGTCTACCTCGGCATCGTCGGCTTCTCGGCCGCCGCCGTGGTCCTCGCCCTGGTCTGGACCCCGCCCGAGGAGCGCGCCGGCACCCGGATCTGGGCCCCGCTGGACGACCGGCTGCGGCAGCGGGTGCGCCGCCGCACCGCCGTCTTCGCCGCCCTCGTCCCCGTCCTCGCCGCCCTGTTCCTGGCCGGCGGCCCGTACCGGCCGGAGACCCCGCTCACCTTCGACACCACCTTCGCCCCGCGCACCGCCACCGCCCTGTTCCTGATGCTCTACCAGGGCCTGTTCGCCTACGCGCTGGTCGACATCGGCCGGGTCTGCCTCGGCCACGCCGCCCGGCTCCCCGACGGCTGGCTGCGCCGCGGCATCCGGCTGATCGCCCTCGGCGCGCTCACCGCCTGCGGCTACGTGCTGTGCAAGATCGCCGCCATCGCCCTCGCCCACGCCGGCGTCGACGGCGCCGAATGGCTCAGCACCGCCCTCGGCCCGGCCTTCGCCGCCCTCGGCGCGATCGGCATCACCTGCGGCTTCGCCGGACCGGCCGGCGCCGCCTGGGCCGTCCGCCGCCGCGACTTCCGCGCGCTGCGCCCGCTCTGGGACCTGGTCTACCGGGCCGACCGCCGCCTCGCCCTGGAGGGCCCGCCCTCCCCCGCCTGGCGCGAACGCATCGCCCTGCGCGACCTCGAATGGCGCACCACCCGGCGCGGGCTGGAGATCCGGGACGGCCAGCTGACCCTCCGGCCGTTCGTCGACCCCGCCGCCGTGCACGCCGCCGAACGCCTGGCCGGCCGCGCCTCGCTCGCCCCCGGCCACCGGGACGCCCTGGTCGTCGCCGCCGCGCTGCGCTCCGCCGTCACCGCCCTCGGCACCGGCGCGGTGCCCCGCCCGCGCGAGGAACAGGCCGCCCTGCCCGGCCTGGACACCGCCCCCGCCGAGGAGCGCGCCCACCTCGTCCTGGTCGCCGCCTACCTGCGCTCCCCGCTGCTGGAACGCGCCCTGGAACCCCTCGGGTGAACCCCCCGCCACCCCGGGACGCCTTCGCCGCACTCGTCCTGCACCGCCGCCCGCAACGCGCCCGGGTCGGCCTCTCGCTCGGCTTCGTCCGCACCTTCGCCGTCCCCGAGATCGCCGAAGTCCTGTCCGGCACCGGCAAGTTGGCCGCCGCCCCGAAAGCCCGCGCGAAGGCCACCGGCGCGATGATGTTCGCCCTGATCGGCCACGGCGTCGAGAGCCCCGCCGGACGGGAGATCGTCGCCGAACTCGCCGCGATGCACCGGATCCCCGGCGTGGACGAGGAGCTGATGCGCTACGTCCTGGCCTGCTTCACCGTCTGCCCGGTCGAGTTCGCGGCGGGCACCCCCGCCGAGCGCGAAGCGGCCGCCGCCTTCGCCACCGACCTCGCCGCCGCCCTCCGCCTCCCGCCGCCGCCCGGGCCCACCCTGGCCGAGACCGCCGCCTGGATGCGGGAGTTCGAGACCGCCAGGTTCGCCCCCAGCGAGGCCGGCCGCGCCCTCTGGCACGCCGTCGCCCCGCTCTTCGCCGCCCGCCTCCCCGGCCCCCTCGCCCGGCACGCCCCCGCCTTCGCCGCCGCCCTGCTCGACGCCCCCCTCCGCGACGCCTTCACCCTCCCCCGCCCGCCCCTCCCCCTCCGCGCGGTGGCCCGCCTCGCCTTCCACCTCACCCGCTGACGGAGAGCCGCAACCAGGGGCTCGGGGAACGGCGAGCCCGGGTCTGCGCGAGGCGCACTGCCGGAGCGCGCATCGGCTTCCGGTTCTGTCACTACGACGCAGCAGCACGGACCTCCGATGGGCTCCGGCCGTCAGCAGCACGGACCCGCCGTTCCCCGGGCCCCTGAATGCGCTTACCGCCGGCCGTGCACCCGGCGGTGGCTCCAGGCGAGCAGGCCGAGCAGGATCAGGCCGGACAGGACCAGGCTGGTGCCGGTGGCCCAGCCCGCGAGCGGCAGGGAGGGGACGGCCGCGGCGACGACGCCCGCGGCGATCAGGCCGAGTCCGGCGAGGACCGAGCCCGCGATCCGCCAGCCGGAGGCGACGCTGGCTTCGACGCCCTGCATGGCCTTGGCCCGTACCGGTTCCACGAAGCGGGCGAAGGCCGGTACCGCGCGGGCGACGAGCACCATGCCGGCCAGCAGCAGGAGCATGCCGGGGCCGGGCAGGACCAGCAGCACCACGCCCACCACGATGAGCGCCGTCCCGGCCACGCCGAAGGCCACCCGGGCCACGGGGTGGACCGCGGTCGGGTCCGCCTCGAATCCCGGTCGCTGCTGCTCGTTCATCCGTCCACCCTAACCGGACGGCCCGCGGTTCCCGGAGGCCCGACACCGGGGGCCGGCGGTGCCGCAGTCTCCTGCCGCGCCGCCGGCCCCGCCGGGGGCGTCACATGCCGTTCTTCCGGATCGGGGTGTACGCGGCCAGCTTGGAGATCGGTTCCTGGTGCGAGATGCAGCCCCTGCTGCCGCAGTCCTCCAGGATGATCGCCTGGGTGTGCGCCGCGTCCGCCCAGCCGCCGAACAGCACCACGTGCTGCTCCTTGCTGTTGTCGACCACCAGCGCGTCGCCCGGCTGGAGGTCGCTGCGGGCGATGTGGTGGGCGATGCCCGCCCTCTCGCTGATCAGCGGCCCGGTGGTGGTGCCGGGGCCGGGCAGGCCCCAGGCGGCGGAGACGAAGCCGGAGCAGTCGACCCGGTAGCCGTTGGTGACGGCGCCCTGGCTGTAGCCGAGCTTGCGCTGGACCCGCTCCATCGCCCGTTCGACCATCGCCTTGCGCTCGTCCGACACCCCGTCCAGCTTGGGCTGGGCCTGGACGCCGCCGCCCTCGCCGTTGCGCGGGTGCCGGTGGTCGGACCAGGCGTCCCAGCTGTTGCCGTTGACGATCTTGGTCTTCCAGTCGCCGGTCGAGCGGTCCTTGATCTTGGGGCCGTCGTGCTTGCCGCCCGGCCCGCTGACGATGCCCGTCCCGTCGTTGCCGCTGGTGTCGCTGCCGCCGGTGTGCGGCGAGGAGGGCTGCGCGGCGTGACCGCCGCCACCGCCACCGCCACCGCCGGTGCCCCCGCCACCACCGCCACCGCCCCCGCCCGCGCTGTCGATCCCGGTGCCGGGCGACTTCGGCGCGGGGGGCTTGGGCTGCTCGGAGTGCTTGCGCTTGAGGTCCTCGGCGATCTTCCGCTCGACGTCCTCGTACGCGGCGAGCATCTGCTTGATCTTCGCCGCGTCCTCGCCCAACTCCTTGGTGAGCTTCTCCTTCGCCTTCGTCAGCTCCTCGGCCCGGGCGTGGATCTCCCGGACCCTCCCGGTCACCTCCTCCAGGACCTTCGCCGCTCCGAAGATCCCCAGGATGCCGCCCGAGAAGACGTCGGTGACGGCCGCCTTGGCGATGGTCGCCTTGATGTGGCCGATCTTGCCGGTCATCTCTTCCATGCGCTGGTTGACCTGCTCGAAGTCCCGTTGGATCTTCAGCAGTTCGCCCACCTGGAAACCGAACTGGTCCCCCGCCATCGCGGTGTTCCCCCCTACTTTCTCGTCACCCCGACCGGGAAGTGCTACAGGACGTTGGCGAGCTGCTTGACCGAGCCGCTCAGCTGTCCCAGTTCGTCCGCCACGGTGTTCAGTTCGCGGACCCGGCCCTGGGCGTGCGCGATGAAGGCGTCCGCCGCGGCGCCGTGCCAGGTCATCGAGCCGAGCACGGCGTTGACGTCGCGGCCGAGGCCGTCGACCTGCTTGCCGAGTTCGGCCAGCTCCTCGGCGATCTTGTTCAGTTCCGCGTCGGCGTCGCCGAACATCTTGCCGAGCGCCCAGTGCGCGATCTCGGCCGGCGCCATGACGATGTCCTCGCCGACCTGGACCACGTCGCCGGCGAGGTGCTTGATGTCGCCCCACAGACCCATGACCGTCCCCCTGTCCCCCGCGTACTCCCCGAAAATCCGTTCCCCCCAGGCTAGTCAGTACGGCGCCCGGATGAAATGGGCGGGTCCGGCCCGGGGAGCCCCGTCCGGGCTGTTCGCGGTCCGCCCGCCCCGCCTGTGACACTGGGGGGGCTCGAAACCGACAAAAACCGAGGTGCGCCCCGGCCCCGGCCTTATGCAATCTAGAGGGATGCCCGCAGTGAGTTCTCCCGTCGCCCCGCAGCCCGCCCCCACCTTCGCGGAGCTGGCCGCCCGGCTTCCCGGCGTGATGCTGCGCGACGCGCAGCGGCTCGGCCGCCGCCTGGAGGGCACCCGCAAGGTCAGGTCGGCCGAGGGCCGGCAGAAGGTCCTGGCCGAGCTGGCGTCCGACTTCGACCGTTCCGAGGCCCGGGTGGCGTCCCGGCGGGCGGCGGTGCCGGTGATCCGGTACCCGCAGGAGCTGCCGGTCGCGCAGAAGAAGGACGAGATCCTGGCCGCCGTCCGCGACCACCAGGTGGTGATCGTGGCGGGCGAGACCGGCTCCGGCAAGACCACCCAGATCCCGAAGATCTGCCTGGAGCTGGGCCGCGGCGTCCAGGGCCTGATCGGCCACACCCAGCCGCGCCGGATCGCCGCCCGCACGGTGGCCGAGCGGGTCGCCGAGGAGCTGGACACCCCGCTGGGCGAGGCGGTCGGCTGGAAGGTCCGGTTCACCGACCAGGCCGGCCAGGACACCCTGGTGAAGCTGATGACGGACGGCATCCTGCTGGCCGAGATCCAGACCGACCGGGACCTGCGCCAGTACGACACCCTGATCATCGACGAGGCGCACGAGCGCAGCCTGAACATCGACTTCCTGCTCGGCTACCTCAAGCAGCTGCTGCCCCGCCGCCCCGACCTCAAGGTGGTCATCACCTCCGCGACCATCGACCCGGAGCGGTTCGCCGCGCACTTCGACGGCGCGCCGATCATCGAGGTCTCCGGCCGCACCTACCCGGTGGAGGTCCGCTACCGGCCCCTGGTCGAGGACGAGGACCTCGACGACGAGGACGGCAACGACCGGGACCGCGACCGGGACCAGATCCAGGGCATCTGCGAGGCCGTCGAGGAGCTGCAGGCGGAGGGGCCGGGCGACATCCTGGTGTTCCTCTCCGGCGAGCGCGAGATCCGCGACACCGCCGACGCGCTGACCAAGCTGAAACTGAGGTCCACCGAGGTCCTCCCGCTCTACGCCCGGCTCTCCTCCGCCGAGCAGCACCGGGTGTTCCAGCGGTCCAACTCCCGCCGGGTGGTGCTGGCCACCAACGTCGCCGAGACCTCGCTGACCGTCCCCGGCATCAAGTACGTGATCGACCCGGGCACCGCCCGGATCTCCCGCTACAGCCACCGCACCAAGGTGCAGCGCCTCCCGATCGAGGCCGTCTCGCAGGCCAGCGCCAACCAGCGCAAGGGCCGCTGCGGCCGCACCTCGGACGGCATCTGCATCCGGCTGTACTCGGAGGAGGACTTCCTCTCCCGGCCGGAGTTCACCGACGCCGAGATCCTGCGCACCAACCTGGCCTCGGTGATCCTGCAGATGACGGCGGCGGGCCTGGGCGACATCGCGGCCTTCCCGTTCCTCGACCCGCCGGACTCCCGGAACATCAAGGACGGCGTCAACCTGCTGCACGAGCTGGGCGCCCTCGACCCGGACGAGAAGGACCACCGCAAGCGGCTGACCGAGCTGGGCCGCAAGCTCGCCCAGCTCCCGGTGGACCCGCGGATGGCCCGGATGGTGCTGGAGGCCGACCGGCTCGGCTGCGTCCGGGACGTGATGGTGATCGCGGCCGCGCTCTCCATCCAGGACCCGCGCGAGCGCCCGGCCGAGAAGCGCCAGGCCGCCGACGACCGGCACCGCCGCTTCCAGTCGGAGACCTCCGACTTCCTGTCCTACCTGTCGATCTGGCGCTACGCGCGGGAGCAGCAGAAGGAGCTGTCCTCCTCGGCGTTCCGCCGGATGTGCAAGTCCGAGTTCCTCAACTACCTGCGGATACGGGAGTGGCAGGACGTCTACGTCCAGCTGCGCACCATCGCCAAGCAGCTCGGCGTCACCATCGACGAGCCCCACGACGACGCGGAGCCGGACGCCGACCGGATCCACCAGGCGCTGCTGTCGGGCCTGCTCTCCCACCTGGGCCTGTTCGACGCGGAGAAGCGCGAGTACGCGGGCGCCCGCGGCGCCCGGTTCGCGGTCTTCCCGGGTTCGGGCCTGTTCAAGAAGCCGCCGCGCTGGGTGATGTCGGCCGAGCTGGTGGAGACCTCCCGGCTGTGGGCGCGGATCAACGCGAAGATCGAGCCGGAGTGGGTGGAGCCGCTGGCGGCGCACCTGATCAAGCGCACGTACAGCGAGCCGCACTGGGAGAAGAAGGCCGGCGCGGTGCTGGCGTACGAGCGGGTCACCCTGTACGGGCTGCCGATCGTCGCCCAGCGCAAGGTCAACTACGGCCGGATCGACCCGGAGCTGTGCCGGGAGCTGTTCATCCGGACCGCGCTGGTGGAGGGCGACTGGGAGACCCACCACCGGTTCTTCGCGGAGAACCGCAAGCTGCTCGACGAGGTCGAGGAGCTGGAGAACCGGGCCCGCCGCCGGGACATCCTGGTGGACGACCAGACCCTGTTCGACTTCTACGACGCCCGGCTGCCCGAGGACGTGGTCTCCGGGCGGCACTTCGACGCCTGGTGGAAGAAGACCCGCCGCGAGCAGCCCGACCTGCTCAACTTCGAGAAGTCGATGCTGATCAACGACTCGGCGGACGGCGTCACCGAGGCCGACTACCCGGACTTCTGGCAGCAGGGCAAGCTGCGCTTCCCGCTGACGTACCAGTTCGAGCCGGGCAGCGACGCGGACGGCGTGACGGTGCACATCCCGCTGGCGGTGCTCAACCAGGTGGTGTCGGAGGGCTTCGACTGGCAGATCCCGGGCCTGCGCGCCGAGCTGGTGACGGCCTGGATCCGCTCGCTGCCGAAGGCGGTGCGCCGCAACTTCGTCCCGGCGCCGGACTACGCCCGGGCGGCGATGCGCGAACTGACCGACCGGCAGGAGCCGTTGCTGCCGACCCTGGAGCGGGTGCTGCACCGGATGTCGGGCCTGCCGATCCCGCCGGAGGCGTGGGACGAGGAGCGGATCCCGGACCACCTGAAGGTGACCTTCCGGGTGGTGGACGGCAAGCGGAAGCTCGCCGAGTCCAAGGACCTGGAGGAGCTGCGCCTGAAGCTGCAGCCGAAGCTGTCGGCGACGCTCTCCAGCGCCGCGTCCGGCCGCGGCATCGAGCGCACCGGCCTGTCCGCCTGGCCGGCCGACCTGCCGGTCCTGCAGCGCACCTTCGAGCAGCGCTCCAAGGGCCACTCGCTGCGCGCCTACCCGGCGCTGGTGGACGAGGGCGCCTCGGTCGGCATCAAGCTGTTCGACACCCCGGAGGCCCAGCAGCGGGCGATGTGGGCGGGCACCCGCCGGCTGCTGATGCTGCGGGTCAACTCCCCGGCCAAGTCGATCCAGGGCCGGCTGGGCAACCAGGCGAAGCTGGCCCTGTCGTACAACCCGCACGGCTCGGTCCCGGCCCTGTTCGAGGACGTGGTGGCGGCGGCGACGGACCGGCTGATGACGCTGAACGGCGGGGTGGTCTGGGACGCGGAGGCGTTCGACGCGCTGTACGACAAGGTCCGGGCGGACCTGTACGAGCTGTCGGCGGACACCACGCTGAAGACGGCGTCGGTGCTGATCGCCTTCCACAAGGCGTCCACCCGGTTGAAGTCGGTCTCCAGCCCGGTGCTGCTGTCCGCGGTGAACGACGTCCGGCTGCACCTGGCCTCGCTGGTGCACCCGGGCTTCGTGGCCGACACCGGCTGGCAGCGGCTGGGCGACCTGAAGCGCTACCTGCTGGCGGTGGACCGCCGGTTGGAGGCGCTGCCCAACCACCCGCAGCGCGACCTGCAGAACCTGGTGAAGGTGCAGGCGGTGCAGCAGGCGTACGGGGAGCTGCTGGCGAGGGTGCCGGCGGGCCGGGAGCCGTCGGCGGAGGTGAGGTCGATCCGCTGGATGATCGAGGAGCTGCGGGTGAGTTTCTTCGCCCAGGGCCTGGGGACGCCGAGTCCGGTGTCGGAGAAGCGGATCCTCAAGGCGATGGAGGCCGCGGCGGCCACCCTCTGAGCGCCTGGTCGGGCCGGTTCCGGGGTGCTCCGGAGCCGGTTCGACCTGGGGGGTCGCGATGCAGTACAGTCTGTCTTGTTCGCAGGCGAGAGCAGGCGGGCAAGGATCAGAACACTGGTCCCGTGGAGCAGTTGGTTAGCTCGCCACCCTGTCAAGGTGGAGGTCGCGGGTTCAAGTCCCGTCGGGATCGCAGTAGCGTAAGGCCCGGAACCCCCAAGGTTCCGGGCCTTATCGCATTTCCGGAGCGCCGCACAAGATAACGCGGCTGTGATCACCGTCACTGAACACGTCTTGAGACGCGACTTCGGGAGCATCTCCACAAAGTGCCCCGATTTAATATGTAAAATTGTACTGCCATTCCCAGTAATGCCCCCCTCCCCCAGCCACCCCAATGGGAATCGCGTGCTCCGCCCCGGGCCGCCCTCCCGGGCGCCGCGGGCGGCCTTCCCCGGACATGCCGGAGGGCCGCCCCCTCCGACCCGGCGGAGTCGGAGGAAGCGGCCCTCAAGCCGTCGGCGGCGCCCCGACCCGGCGGAGTCGGGGGGCTGCCCGGGAAGTACGGGGAATCAGACCTCGGTGCGCTGGGCCGGAATACCGGCCAGCAGGGCACGCACCTCCGCCTCGCGGTAGCGGCGGTGGCCGCCGAGGGTCCGGATCGACGTGAGCTTGCCGGCCTTGGCCCAGCGGGTCACCGTCTTCGGATCCACGCGGAACATGGTGGCGACCTCTGCCGGTGTCAGCAGGGGCTCGGCGTCAGGGGTACGAGCGGTCATGAGCGGCCTCCTCGGGAGAACCGAACCAGGGCGGTTCTATCCTTCAAATTCTGCACCTTGACCCGTGATGCCCGAAATGGCACGGACGGGCCGAGTCGGTTATAGGACGAACGGCTTGTCCTGGTGTCTACAACTACACCATCCGTCCAGCCCCATCGGCCATACCGCCAAAATTGACCCCTCACGGGTTCAAGAGCGACGGAAGGCCCCGGACCACCCCATAGCGGACAGTCACGCAGTGGTGACGTCCGGTCACGTTGCGACACGCCTGTGCGCGCTTGGGCTGGTTGTCCCATTTTGGCATATAGGTCTGAGTTCGCGTCAACGGTGAGCAGTATCACGTTCCATGGGGATTGACCCGATCCGGGACCATGGTCCCGGAAACCGTGCCAATGGTACGGACCATCCTCCCCCTGACCCGCCCCTTCGACCAGTGCCAATTTTCTGACGCCCCATCATCCCCTCCGCGTTTCACCCCGGCCGGTTCAGGACGCCTGCCGTAGCGCCAGCACCCGCCGCCAGCGCGCCGTCAGCCCCTCGTAGGCCCGCAGCGCCCCGTCGGTGTCCCCGGCCCGCAAGGCGCCCAGCCCGTCCGCCAGTTCGCCCACCGAGCGCTCCCCGGCCAGCCCGCGCGGCCCCAGCAGCCTGACCAGGCCGCCGTAGTCCAGCTCCACCAGCGAGCGCGGGTGGAACTCCTCCAGCCACCGCCCGACCTCCTCCGCGCCGGCCCCCAGCGGCCCGCCCGGCGCCCGCTCCCGCAGCACCCGGTAGGCCCGGGCCACCCGGCGGCGGGCCTGCACCATCGGCGTCAGGTAGAACAGCGCGGCCGGTTCCGGCCGCTCGCCCTCCCCGGACGACCCGTACTCGCCCTCCGGCACGTGCTGCCGGTCCTCCTCGCCGAACGGCAGGAACCAGCGCAGCGGCACCTCCCAGCGGCTGGCGGCGATCCACGGCCGGGCGTCGGGGTGCTCCTGCTGCCAGCGCTCCCGGTCCGCCTCCCCGGCCGCCCGCAGGGCCGGCGGCAGCACCGTGTCCAGCAGGTGCGCGGGCAGCGTCCGCTGCAGCTCCTGCAGGGCCAGCCAGCCCCGCAGCCGGGTCGTCCAGGGGCACACGTAGGTCACCCCGTCCAGCACCCGCACGTAGGCCCGCTCGTCCTCCTGCTCGGGCAGCGGACGGGGCGTCAGGGCCGCCAGCGCGGCCAGCGCGGCCCGCTGCTCGGCCAGCGCCGCCGCGGTGACCGGCTGCCCCGGCCCCAGGGCGTCCGGGCCGTGCGCGGCCGCGTACGCCTGCCAGCGGGCGCGCTCGGGCTCGGGGAAGGCGGCCAGCGGCTCGTAGACCCGCAGCTGCGCGGTGTACGGAGGAAGCACGGTCGTGCGCCAGGCGGTCACGCTCCGCATCGTCGCACGCGCCCCCCACAGCCGTCAGGGTGTCGGGCGGACGGCTTCGGTCGTTGTGCTCGGGGGGCCTCCGAGGGGCAGATTCGAAGGCGGCCCCGGCACTAGGCTTCGACCAGACGCCCGCACCACCGCCGCGGGCCATCCCTACTGGAGTCACCACAGTGACCGACGTACACACCACGCACCCCGCACCAGGCGTGCTGGGCCGAGTCTTCGGCACCGGCCGGGAGGGGGAGGGGCACGAGCAGGTCGTGCTCTGCCACGACCGCTCCTCCGGCCTCAAGGCGATCATCGCCATCCACTCCACCGCCCTCGGCCCGGCCCTGGGCGGCACCCGCTTCTTCCCGTACGGGACGGAGGAGGAGGCGCTGCAGGACGCGCTGAACCTCTCCCGCGGGATGAGCTACAAGAACGCCCTCGCCGGGCTCGACCTCGGCGGCGGCAAGGCCGTCATCATCGGCGACCCGAACCGGGACAAGAACGAGGCGATGCTGCGCGCCTACGGGCGCTTCGTGGAGTCGCTGCGCGGCCGCTACGTGACCGCCTGCGACGTCGGCACCTACGTCCGGGACATGGACGTGGTGGCCCGCGAGACCTCCTTCGTGACCGGCCGCTCGCCCGAGCACGGCGGCGCCGGCGACTCCTCCGTCCTGACCGCCTTCGGCGTCTTCCAGGGCATGCGCGCCTCCGCGCAGGCCCGCTGGGGCCAGCCCACCCTGCGCGGGAAGCGGGTCGGCGTGGCGGGCGTCGGCAAGGTCGGCCACCACCTGGTCGGCCACCTGGTCGCGGACGGCGCCGAGGTGGTCGTCACGGACGTCTCCGAGACGGCCGTGAACCGGGTCCGGGCCGCCCACCCGGAGGTCGCGGTGGTGGCCGACACCGCCGCCCTGCTGGCCTCCGCACTGGACGTCTACGCCCCGTGCGCGCTCGGCGGCGCGCTCACCGACGACACCGTCGGGGCGCTCGGCGCGGCCGGCACCGCGGTCGTCTGCGGCGCGGCCAACAACCAGCTCGCCCACCCGGGCGTGGAGAAGGACCTCGCCGACCGCGGCGTCCTCTACGCGCCCGACTACCTGGTGAACTCCGGCGGCGTGATCCAGGTCGCCGACGAGATCGAGGGCTTCAACTTCGACCGGGCCAAGAACAAGGCCGCCGGGATCTTCGACACCACGCTGGAGATCTTCACCCGGGCCGCCTCCGACGGCGTCCCCCCGGCGGTGGCCGCCGACCGGCTCGCCGAGAAGCGGATGCGCGAGATCGGCGCGCTCCGCTCGGTGCTGCTCCCGGCGGCCCGCCGGAGCTGACCGCGACCGCCCGCGGCGCGCGGGGCCGGCACCGCCCGGCCCCGCGCATCACGATGTGGAACCGGATTCTCAGTCCGTCCCCCGATCGGGCGATACCGCGCCCCCTTCGGGGGATAATCTCCGTAGGAACGACGGGTCCGGCCACGTGCCGGACAGCCTGCGAAAGCCCCGTAATTCCCCTCTGACCTGGGCGGACCTGGTTCGGGGGGGTTCGGGTGCGCGCCACGTCACACCGGCGACGTACCGTCCGGCGGCGGAAACAGGTACCGTTAATGCTCCAAGGGACGGTTTCCCACTTCGGGCAGGCCGGACCTGATCATCAACACGTGTCAGACTCGGGGCCGTGAGCCCCACCGTTGAGGGGGTCGACCCATGGGGCGCGGCCGGGCCAAGGCCAAGCAGACGAAGGTCGCCCGCGAGCTGAAGTACAACAGCGGCGGGTTCGACGCTAACCGTCTGTCTCACGAGCTGGGTGTATCTCCGTCCACCGCGATCGAGCCTGAGCCGATCGAGGACGACGACGAAGAGGACGACCCTTACGCGGCGTACGCGGACAGGTACAACGACGACGACGATGACGACGAGGACACCCCTCCGGCTCGTCGCCGCGCCTGACGTTCTCCGGCCGGTCCGAGCGCTCCCCGTGAGCGCCGGGCCGGTTTTCGGCGTCCCCGACCGTCGGTCGTCGCCCCCGGTGAACGAGTGGGCCCCGCCGCAGCGCGACGGGGCCCCTCGCCGTGCCTCGGATCAGAACGCCTCGTAGGCGTTGTACAGCGCGGCGCCGCCGTCGTGCTCGTCGGTGCGCTCGACCACGTCGCCCAGCAGCCAGGCCTCCACGTCGCGGTCCTCCAGGACGGCGAGGACGGTGTCGACCGACTCCGGCGGGACGACGGCGACCATGCCGACGCCCATGTTCAGGGTCTTCTCGATCTCCAGGGTCTGCATCGCGCCGACCTTGGCGACGGTGCGGAACACCGGCAGCGGCGACCAGGTGCCGCGGTCCAGGCGGGCGTGCAGGCCGTCCGGGATGACCCGGGCCAGGTTGGCGGCCAGGCCGCCGCCGGTGACGTGCGAGAAGGCGTGGACCTCGGTGGCCCGGGCCAGCGCCAGGCAGTCCAGCGAGTAGATCCTGGTGGGCTCCAGCAGCTCCTCGCCGAGGGTGCGGCCGAACTCCTCGACCCGGCGGTCCAGCGACCAGCCGGCCTGGTTCAGCAGCACGTGCCGGACCAGCGAGTAGCCGTTGGAGTGCAGGCCGGAGGCGGCCATCGCGATCACCACGTCGCCCGCCCGGACCCGGTCCGGGCCGAGCAGCGCGTCCGCCTCGACCACGCCGGTGCCGGCGCCCGCGACGTCGTAGTCGTCCGGACCGAGCAGGCCCGGGTGCTCGGCGGTCTCGCCGCCGACCAGCGCGCAGCCGGCCAGCGTGCAGCCCTCGGCGATGCCCTTGACGATCGCGGCGACCCGCTCCGGGACGACCTTGCCGACGCAGATGTAGTCGGTCATGAACAGCGGCTCGGCGCCGCACACCACCAGGTCGTCGACGACCATGGCGACCAGGTCGTGGCCGATGGTGTCGTGCTTGTCCATGGCCTGGGCGATGGCGACCTTGGTGCCCACGCCGTCGGTGGCGGTGGCCAGCAGCGGGCGCTCGTAGCGCTTGAAGGCGGAGGCGTCGAACAGTCCGGCGAAGCCGCCGAGCCCGCCGACCACCTCGGGCCGGTTGCTCTTCTTCACCCACTGCTTCATCAGCTCGACGGCACGGTCGCCGGCCTCGATGTCGACACCCGCGGCGGCGTAGGTCGCCCCGGTCTCGTTGCTGGTCACTTGATGTGGCCCTTTCGAAGTGGTGGTACCGCCGCCCCCGGCACCCGGGCCGGGGGCGGTGCGCACGGTTACGGGCGTCGCAGCGCGTCCGCCGCGCCGGCGCCGCCCAGCAGCGACTGCACGCCGTCGAGGTCGCTGGTCTGCTTGCCGCCGCGGACCGGCTGCTTGGCCTGGCCGCCTGCGATCTCGGCTTCGAGCAGGAGCTTGCCGAGCAGTGCCGGGTCGGGCAGCTCCATCGGGTACTCGCCGTCGAAGCAGGCCCGGCAGAGCTGGTCCTTGGGCTGCTTGGTGGCCTCGATCATCCCGTCGATCGAGATGTAGGCCAGCGAGTCGGCGCCCAGCGAGCGGCCGATCTCGTCGACCGAGAGGCCGTTGGCGATCAGCTCGGCGCGGGTGGCGAAGTCGATGCCGAAGAAGCACGGCCACTTCACCGGCGGCGAGGAGATCCGGATGTGGACCTCGGCGGCGCCGGCCTCGCGCAGCATCCGGACCAGCGCGCGCTGGGTGTTGCCGCGGACGATCGAGTCGTCCACGACCACCAGGCGCTTGCCCCGGATGACCTCCTTGAGCGGGTTCAGCTTGAGCCGGATGCCGAGCTGGCGGATGGTCTGGTTCGGCTGGATGAAGGTGCGGCCCACGTAGGCGTTCTTCACCAGGCCGGAGCCGAACGGGATGCCGCTGGCCTCGGCGTAGCCGATCGCGGCGGGGGTGCCGGACTCGGGCGTCGCTATCACCAGGTCGGCCTCGACCGGGGCCTCGGCGGCCAGCTTGCGGCCCATCTCCACCCGGGAGAGGTGCACGTTGCGGCCGGCGATGGTGGTGTCCGGGCGGGCCAGGTAGACGTACTCGAAGACGCAGCCCTTGGGCTTGGCCTCGGCGAAGCGCGAGGTGCGCATGCCGTTCTCGTCGATGGCGATCAGCTCGCCGGGCTCCACCTCGCGGATGAAGCTGGCACCGACGATGTCGAGGGCGGAGGTCTCGGAGGCCACCACCCAGCCGCGCTCGATCCGGCCGAGCACCAGCGGGCGGATGCCCTGCGGGTCGCGGGCGGCGTAGAGCGTGTGCTCGTCCATGAAGACCAGCGAGAAGGCGCCCTTGACGTCCGGCAGGACCTTGCGGGCCGTCTCCTCGATGGTGAGGTCCGGGTGGCCCGCCAGCAGGGCGGTGAGCAGGTCGGTGTCGTTGGTCGCCGCGGTCCGGCCGGAGCGGGAGACGTGCTCCTCGCCCGGCAGTTCGGCGACCTTCGCCGCCAGTTCGGCGGTGTTGACCAGGTTTCCGTTGTGGCCGAGGGCCAGCGAACCGTGAACGGTCGCGCGGAAGGTCGGCTGGGCGTTCTCCCAGACCGAGGACCCGGTGGTCGAGTAGCGGGCATGTCCGACGGCGATATGCCCGTGCAGCGACCCCAGCGAGGTCTCGTCGAAGACCTGGGAGACGAGTCCCATGTCCTTGAAGACGAGAATCTGGGAGCCGTTGCTCACTGCGATGCCCGCGGATTCCTGTCCGCGGTGCTGCAGGGCATAGAGGCCGAAGTACGTGAGCTTCGCGACCTCTTCGCCGGGAGCCCAGACCCCGAAGACGCCGCAAGCGTCCTGGGGGCCCTTCTCGCCGGGGAGGAGGTCGTGGTTGAGTCGTCCGTCACCACGTGGCACGTCTCCGAGTCTAGGGCAGCCCGGGCGAACGGCCTGATGGCAGCCTCCTGGTACGCGCGTAGATACCGCCGCTTACCAGTTTTCCGCCCGGCGGGTGGCCGCCTTCACGCCCTTGTCATCAGGCTTTCGCACGGCGGACGGACGACGAAACGTGAGCCTGCTCACGCTGGGTGACCGGAGGGGCCCGGCGGGGCTCAGGCGGTGGGCAGCAGCAGCCGCCAGGAGTGCGGGCGGACCGTCCAGGTGCGGTGGCGGACCGGGCCGACCGGGCAGCCGTCCGCCTCGTAGCCGAAGTCCCGCCCGGCGACGGTGAGCCGGCCGGCCCGGTGCCGCTGCGGGCTGCCGTCGAGGTCCAGGGCGAGCTCCATCCCGCCGTCGACCACCGCCACCCGCAGGTGGCGGACCCGCTGGTGGACGTCGGCCAGCAGGTGGCCGTCGACCTCGATCCGCAGTTCCTCCGGGTCGGAGGGGCTCGCCTGCTCGGCCGCAGCCAGTTTCGCCCATAGCGAACGCCAACCACTCGTCCGGCCCTGGCGCGGGCCGGTGAAGCGCACCTCGGCCAGCACCACGCCGCCGCCGTCGTCCAGCAGCAGGTCCAGTCGGCGGGCGGCGCCGGCCAGCACCGTGCGGGCGGCCGCGACCGGCTCGGCGGGCACCCCGAGCAGCCGGGCGGTGGCGGTGCTGACCGGGCCGCCGACCGGCACCAGGCCCACCGGGTCGCTGTCCAACTCCCGCTGCCGGTGCAGGGCCTGCAGCACCCGCTGGAGCGCCTGGTCGGAGCCGACCACCACGGCCCGCCGCCGCCCCCGGTGCGCGAGCACCCGGTCGAGCTCGGACGGGCTCTGCGGCAGCGCGACCTTCACGTCGGCACCGCCGCACAGCACGTCCTTGGCGATCCGCACCGACTCCCCGTCGGCCTCCCGGGCCGACGGGTCGAGCAGCACCAGCAGCGGCCCGGGGCCCCCGGTGTCGTCCGGGGGGCGGGATACGGGCGTGGACAGCGACGACACGACCGGTCCTTCCTCAGGTAATCTCTCGGTGCAAGAGCCCCTTGCGCCATTGCGCCAGGGGCTTCGTCCATCTCGGGCCAGACTGCGGTCTACGCAGGATGCCCCAACCGGAAGGGGTGTACGCCTGTGCCGGCACTCGTGCTCGTTGGTGCCCAGTGGGGAGACGAGGGCAAGGGGAAGGCGACCGACCTCCTCGGCGGCTCCGTCGACTACGTCGTCCGCTACCAGGGCGGCAACAACGCCGGTCACACGGTGGTCATCGGCGACCAGAAGTACGCCCTGCACCTGCTGCCCTCCGGCATCCTCAGCCCGAACGTCGTGCCGGTGATCGGCAACGGCGTCGTGATCGACCCGGGCGTGCTGCTCTCCGAGCTCAAGGGCCTGGACGAGCGCGGCATCGACACCTCGAAGCTGCTGATCTCCGGCAACGCGCACCTGATCACCCCGTACCACCGGACGCTGGACAAGGTCACCGAGCGCTTCCTCGGCAAGCGCCGGATCGGCACCACCGGCCGCGGCATCGGCCCGGCCTACGCCGACAAGATCAACCGCGTCGGCATCCGGGTCCAGGACCTGTTCGACGAGTCGATCCTGCGCCAGAAGATCGAAGCCGCGCTGCACGACAAGAACCAGCTGCTGGTCAAGCTCTACAACCGGCGCGCGATCCCGGCCGAGCTGGTGCTGGAGGAGTACCTGGGCTACGCCGACAAGATCAAGCCGTACCTGGCCGACACCACCCTCGTCCTGGACGAGGCGCTGAAGGCGAACAAGGTCGTCCTGCTGGAGGGCGGCCAGGGCACCCTGCTGGACGTCGACCACGGCACGTACCCGTTCGTCACCTCGTCGAACCCGACCTCCGGCGGCGCCTGCACCGGCTCCGGCATCGGCCCGACCAAGATCGACCGGGTCATCGGAATCCTGAAGGCGTACACCACCCGCGTCGGCTCGGGCCCGTTCCCGACCGAACTGCTGGACGCCGACGGCGACGCGCTGCGCCGGATCGGCGGCGAGCGCGGCGTCACCACCGGCCGCGACCGGCGCTGCGGCTGGTTCGACGCGGTGATCGCCCGCTACGCGACCCGGGTCAACGGCCTGACCGACTTCTTCCTCACCAAGCTGGACGTGCTGACCGGCTGGGAGCAGATCCCGGTCTGCGTGGCGTACGAGATCGACGGCAAGCGGGTCGAGGAACTCCCGTACAACCAGTCGGACTTCCACCACGCCAAGCCGATCTACGAGAACCTCCCCGGCTGGAGCGAGGACATCTCGAAGGCGCAGACCTTCGGCGACCTGCCGAAGAACGCCCAGGCGTACGTGAAGGCGCTGGAGGAGATGTCGGGCGCCCCGATCTCGGCGATCGGCGTCGGCCCCGGCCGGACCGAGACCATCCAGATCAACTCCTTCCTGTAGGACGCGGCGCACGAGGCCCGGCGCTCCCGCTCGCACGCGGGGGTGCCGGGCCTCTCGCACGCCCAGGCAGCATTGCACTAAGGCAGAACGCACTTGCTACTGGTGCAATCGGGGCCTACGGTGGGGCGCATGACCGCGAAGCTGCCCGCACCCGTCGTCCTCACCGGCCGGCACGTCCGGCTGGAGCCGCTGACCCGCGCCCACGTGCCCGACCTGTTCGCGGCCGGCGGCGGGGACGAAGAGGTGTGGCGGTGGATCCCGGTGCCCGTGCCGCGCACCGAGGCCGAGATGGCGGCCGTGATCGACGCCCGGCTGGCCGACCGGGCCTGCACGCCGTTCGCGGTGGTCGCCCCGGCGGACGGGCGGGCGGTCGGGGTGAGCTGCTACTTCGACGCCAGCGCCGCGGAGGAGCAACTGGAGATCGGCGGCACCTGGTACGGCCGCGCGGTGTGGCGGACGGCGGTCAACACCGAGGCGAAGCTGCTGCTGCTCCGGCACGCCTTCGAGGACCTCGGCATGGGCCGGGTCTGCTGGAAGACCGACCACCTCAACGAGCGCTCGCAGCAAGCGATCCGGCGGCTAGGCGCCTCCTACGAGGGCACCTTCCGGCGGGCCAAGCGGCGGCCGGACGGCAGCTGGCGGGACAGCGTGTACTTCTCGATGCTGGCCGACGAGTGGCCCGCCGCCCGGGCCCGGCTGTCCGAGCGGCTGGCGGCGGGCTGAACCCCCGCGCGGAGCGGGTCAGTAGATGGCGGCGGAGACGATCGCGGCCACGGCCAGGTTGGTGGAGGCGGTCACCCAGACCGCCGGGTGCGGCTCCTCGTCCACCAGCAGCTCGCCCAGCCTGCCCGGGGTGACCAGGTCCAGCACCCAGAACGAGACGGCCATCAGCAGCAGGCCGAACAGGCCGAACACGGCGGCCGCGGCCAGGCCCTTGCCGAACTCCTGGTAGGTCGAGATCACCGCGGTGAACACGATCGCGCCGATCGCCAGCAGCGCCGAGCTGAGCACCACGGCGGCGTTGCGGTTGCGCTCGATCCAGATCTGCCGGCGCAGCTCGCCCGGCGTCAGGGCGTCGACCAGCAGCACGCCGAGCAGCAGCAGCACCAGGCCGACCGCGCCGTACGCCGCCGCGTACCCCAACTGGTGAAGGATGTCGTTCATCGGCCCCGCCCCTCCTGCCCGTCCGCTCGCCGGCCCCGTGCCGAGGACCGGCACAACATAGCGCACGGGGCCGGCGCGGACGGGGGCCGTGCCTCAGTCATCGTGCCGGTCGCCGTGCCGGTCGCCGTGCTAGTCGTTGTGCTCGACCAGGCGGTCCAGGCAGACCGCGATCGCGATCATCAGCGGGACGTCGACGCCGTCCTCGATCTCCACGCCGTAGGTGTCGCGGATCCGGAACCACTTGCGGGAGACCTCGGCCAGGCGGTGGCCGTCGCCCTTGACCGTGTACTCCTTGTCGATCAGGTCTCCGTGGACCTCGTACTCGCCGCCGTCCGCCAGCTCCACGTGGTACTTGTCGTGGAACGGGGTGAACAGCTTCTTACGGACGGTCGCCACCACGTCCCCGTCCGCGTTCTCGATCTTCATCGCGTCGCGGACGGTCAGCACCTTCTCCCGGATGGTGGCGACCGTGTTGCCCTCGGTGTCCTGCAGTTCGAAGGTGTCCCGGACCCGCAGCACCTTGCCGTCCACCAGGAACGCTTTCTCGCCGTGCTCGTCCTCGACCCAGTAGTCGTCGCCGACCGCGAAGAGGCGCTCCTTGACCACGAACTTCCGACCCATGTCCCCGACTCCTCGTCTGGTGCTCGCCGGCCCGCCGTCGGGCGGCACCCGACATGGTGCCACCGGTGGCTAGTGCCGCGTCAGGCAGCCTTCGCCGGGAAGGAGCGGCGTCCGGTGCGTGCTATCGGCGTGCCGGCCGGAAGCCCTCGTACTGGATGTACTTGGGTTTTCGGCCGGTGCGGCGAGAGTGCGTGCCGGGCGTCGCGACGGGCGAAGGTTGCCTGACGCGGCACTAGGTCAGGTCCCACAACAGGCGGTAGTAGGCGAGGCGTTCGGCGTCCGGCTCGACGCCGTACGCCGCCAGCAGGGGGCGCTCCCAGCCCGGGCCGTAGTTCCACACCGTGCTCCAGGAGGCCACCGCCAGGTCCGCCCAGCGGTCGGCGGTGCCCAGCGCGCCCAGGTCGACGTGGCCGGAGAACCGGCCGTCCGCGCCGACCAGGGTGTTGGGGGCGCAGGCGTCCCCGTGGCAGACCACCTCGACGTCGACCGGCGGCGGGTCGGCCAGCACCGCCAGCGCCCGGTCCACCGTGCCGTGGTGGCGCACGTCCTCGTGCCAGTCGGCCGGGTCGCGGCGCAGCTCGACGGCCCGGGCGACCCGCCGCGCCGCGGTCCACTCGTACGGGCAGCCGGCCACCGGCAGCGCCTCGTGGAAGGCCCGCAGGCCCTCGCCGATCGCCCGCACCGCCGTCGCCGGATCCCGCTTGAGCTCCTCGTCGACGGCCGAGCGCCCCGGCAGGCCGGCCGTCAGCAGCCAGCTGCCGCGCTCGTCGCCGCCCAGCCCCAGCACCTCCGGGACGGCGGTGAACCGCGCTGCCCAGCCCAGCCGTTCGGCCTCGACCGCGAAGTCGACCCCGCTGCCGGGCGGCGCCCACTTCACGAACCGCCGCCCCGGGCCGTCACCGAGCCGGAACGTCAGGCCGTCCAGCGCGTTGCGCCACACCGCGACGACCGGCTCGCCGGCGGCCAACTCGGCTACCGCGGACGGAATTTCGGTGCCACCCTCGGGGACGTATGCGATCATTCCGCCATTGTCGGTCAGGGGCGGGGCGGGCGGCACCCGGTTTTCCGGGCGGCGCGGGCACCGCGGCGCGGAGCACGGACGCACGGGGGAAGCGTGTTCGAGAACGTCCACGGCAGGCCGGCGGAGAAGGAACTGCCGGCGGAACGGGGCACCGGCCGGAGCGGTCCGATCGCCGTCACCCGGGGACCGGCCGGGTCCGGTCCGAGCAGCCTCCACCAGGCGCTCGACCTCGCCCGGGCGGCCCGGTCGTGAGCGCCTCCGAACCCGGCGAACTGCTCGGCACCGGCCGCACCGCCGACGTCTTCGCGCTGCCCGACGGCCGGGTGCTGCGCCGCTACCGCACCGGGGCCGACGCCCGCGGCGAGGCCGAACTGATGGCGCACCTCGCCGCGCACGGCTACCCGGTACCGGCCGCGTGGCCCGGCGAACGGCCCACCGACCTGCTGATGGAACGGCTCGACGGCCCCACCGTGGCGCGGGCGGTCACCACCGGGACGCTGGCCCCCGGCGACGCCGGACGGCTGCTCGCCGACCTGCTGCGCCGCCTGCACGCCGTCCCGCCGCGCACCGCCGCCCGGCCCGGCGACCGGCTGCTCCACCTCGACCTGCACCCCGAGAACGTCCTGCTCACCGCGCGTGGACCGGTCGTCATCGACTGGGCGACCGCCGCCGAGGGCGACCCCGGCCTGGACGTCGCGATGAGCGCCGTCATCCTCGCCCAAGCCCTGCTCGGCATGCCGCCCGCCTACGCCGAGGCCGCCCCCGCCATGCTCGTCCCCCTGCTGCACGGCCTGCCCCCGCTCACCGCCCACCACCTCGCCGCCGCCCGCGCCCGCCGCGCCGCCGACCCGGGACTCGACGCCGCGGACCACGGACGGCTGGACGCGGCCGTCGCCCTGGTCCGCGCCTGCGCGGACCGGACCTGAGCTCACGCCTTCGCGGGGGCGCCGATCAGTTCGGTCAGGAACGCCAGCCGGGCGGTCGCCGGACCGGCCGCGCGGGCCGACTCCAGCGCGGCACGGGCCTCCTCGGCGCGGCCGACCCGGTGCAGGGCCAGCGCCAGAGTCGCGTACGCCATGCCGCGGCGCAGCGGGGGGCTGGCGACGGCGGCGGCCGAGCGGGCGGCGACGACGGCCTGGTCGGCGCGGCCCAGGGCGAGTTCCCGCAGGGCGGCCAGGTCGGTGCCGGCGCGGAGCTCGCGCGGCAGGCCGCACGCCTCGGCGTACCGGGTGCGGAAGGCGGCGCGGTCGGTGTCGGTGGCGGCACCGGTCTCGTCGAGGTAGGCCAGCGCCCGGGCGTGCACCAGGGCGGTGTGTTCGTCCCCGTCTGCGGTGAACTCCGCGGCCAAGTCGGCGAGTTCGCGGTAGCGGCCCTCGGCGAGCAGTACGCTCAGGGCGGCCCTTCGGGTGTCGGGGCCGTCCGGGAGTGCGTCCAGCAGGCGGCGGGCCCCGGCGACGTCACGCTGGAGCGTCACCAGCACCTCCGGCAGACCCGCGGGCAGGCTCCCGGCAGTGGGGACCGAGCTGACCGCGGCCGTCAGCAGCACCGGCCGCACCGCCCCGAGCAGGCACAGCGCCGCGGCGGCCCGGCCGAAGCCGCCGCCCGCCAGGGCCAGCAGTTGCGAGAGCAGCGCGGCCGCCGCGAGGAACGGCAGCAGTACGAGCAGCAGCCGTCCCGGCCGCAGCGGCGTCCCGGTCCGGGTGCCGAGGGCGGCGGGAGCCAGCACCGGCAGCGGGATCCGCCGCAGGTAGCGCGGCCCGCCCCGCCCCATCGTGGTGCGCACCACTGCCCCGACGCCGAACGACCAGCCGCCCGCTCGCAGCCCGAGCCACCGCCCCGGCCCGACCAGGTGGCCCGCCCACAGCCACCGCAGCGCGTACGTCCCGGTGATCGCCCCGAGGGCGGGCGGCAGCGCCGTCACGCCACCGCTCACGTACGGCAGGCACACTGCCGCGCAGCCCACCGCCAGGGCCACCCGGTACACCTTGTCCACCAGCGCCCAGCGCCGGAGCAGTTCGTTCCTCACGGCGGGCGATCGTGCCAGAGCCCCGGCGGCGGGCCCGCACCGCCCTCACCCCTGGACCCCTGACTCGGTGCCGCACCGTCCGCAGGAGGCTGGAGGCGGTCGGTCCGTGACAGCCGCCGTTGCTGACCGGAGCGCGCTGGCAGGAGGGTCACCCTTCGGAGTGACGCCGAGACGACCGGGCAAAATCCCCACTCGAAGTTGATAAGTTCAATTAGCAATCGCGAGCATGTATCAACTCTCGGGGAGGAAGTGCATGGCAGGCAGGGGCAGGCCCAGTCGCAGCACGGTGTACCAGCGGCTGAGCGGGGCCCTGGCGGAGCTGAACGAGCGCTTCGGCGGACTGCCCAGCCCCCGGGAGGCCCGGGAGATCTGGGACGACATCTGGCACCAGGAAGCGCACCACTCGACTGCGCTCGAAGGCAACACCCTGGTCCTTCGCGAAGTCGAGGCGCTGCTCGACCGGGGTCGAGCCGTCGGCGCCAAGCCGCTGAAGGAGTACAACGAGGTCCAGGGCTACGCGGATGCTGCCCGTTGGGTCTACGGGCAAGCCCTTGAGCCGGACGCGTGGCATGACGGACGGCTGATCACGCTTGGCGAGGTCCGCCACGTCCACCACGTCACCATGTCGCCGGTCTGGAACGTCGCACCCCATCCGGAAGCCACCGACCGGGAAGGCCCCGGCAGCTTCCGGGAGCACGACATCCACCCGTTCGCGGAGGGCATGACGCCTCCGAAGTGGCCACTCGTTCCTGCCCACGTCGAGCAGTGGGTCGGCGAGGTCTGTGCTTTCGGCAAGCAGATCGAGAGCGGCGAGGAACTGGGCCGGCCGCTCCCGGAGGTCCTGGCCGGAATCCACAACCGGTTCGAACGCATTCACCCGTTCCTCGACGGCAACGGCCGAACAGGACGTCTGGTGATGAACCTCGTTCTCGTCCGCCTGGGCTATCCGCCGATCATCATCCTCAAGAGGCAGCGGGAGGCTTACCTGGCCGCCTTGCACCGCGCGGACGCGGGTGACTGCGGCGCCCTCGGCGAGCTGATCGCCCGGGCCATGGAGGACAACCTCAACCGCTTCATCGTGCCGAACGTGGCCGGCCCCGCGCGACTGGTTCCGCTCGCGGCGCTCGTGGACGCCGAGCACTCCCTCGCCGCACTGCGGCAGGCGGCCCAGCGGGGTCGGCTCAACGCCGTACAGGGCCCGGACGGAGTGTGGCGGTCGTCCCGGAAGTCCGTGGACGCCTACAAGGCCGCCAAGCACCAGCGCAGGCCCAAGTCCGACGGAGTCTGAGTGCAGGGCCTGCTCCCGCGGCGCGATGAGGTTGACTTGGGGGCATGACTTATCGTGCACGCGTCCGCGCCCCCGAACTGGTGGGCAGGGGCGGATGGCTGAACACCGGGGGCAAGGACCTGTCCCTGGCCGACTTCCGCGGCAAGATCGTGATCGCGGACTTCTGGACCTTCTGCTGCATCAACTGCCTCCACGTCCTGGACGAACTCCGGGAGTTGGAGGAGAAGCACCGGGACACGGTGGTGATCGTCGGCGTGCACTCGCCGAAGTTCGTCCACGAGGCCGACCACCGGGCGGTGGTGGACGCGGTGGCCCGGTACGAGGTGCACCATCCGGTGCTGGACGATCCGGAGCTGGTGACGTGGAAGCAGTACGCGGTGCGGGCCTGGCCGACGCTGGTGGTGATCGACCCGGAGGGGTACGTGGTCGCCCAGCACGCGGGCGAGGGGCACGCGCACGCGATCGCGAAGCTGGTGGAGGAGCTGGAGGCGGAGCACGCGGCGAAGGGGACGCTGCGGCGCGGTGACGGGCCGTACGTGGCGCCGGAGCCGCAGGCGGGTGACCTGCGGTTCCCGGGGAAGGCGGTGCGGCTGCCGGACGGGCACTACCTGGTCGCGGACTCGGGGCACCACTCGCTGGTGGAGCTGGACGGGGATGGCGAGCGGGTGGTGCGCCGGATCGGCGACGGGGTGCGCGGGCTGGTGGACGGCGCCGAGCCGCGGTTCAGCGAGCCGCAGGGCCTGGCGCTGGTGCCGGAGGGCCTCGACCTGGGCTACGACGTGGTGGTGGCCGACACCGTGAACCACGCGCTGCGCGGGGTGCGGCTGGCGGACGGCAGCGTGACCACGCTGGCCGGCACCGGGAAGCAGTGGTGGCAGGGTTCGCCGACCTCGGGCCCGGCCCGCGGGGTGGACCTGTCCTCGCCGTGGGACGTGGCGTTCTTCGACGGCGAGGTGTGGATCGCGATGGCGGGCGTGCACCAGCTGTGGGCCTTCGACCCGGCCGCCGGGACGGTGCGGGTCGCGGCGGGCACCACCAACGAGGGCCTGGTGGACGGCCCGGCCGACGAGGCGTGGTTCGCCCAGCCGTCCGGCCTGGCGGTGTCGGCGGACGGCGGGCGGCTGTGGGTGGCCGACTCGGAGACCTCCGCGCTGCGCCGGGTTTCACGTGGAACCCACGAGGTGCGCACCGCCGTCGGCACCGGCCTGTTCGACTTCGGGCACCGGGACGGCGCGGCCGGGCAGGCGCTGCTGCAGCACCCGCTGGGCGTGACCGTGCTGCCGGACGGCTCGGTCGCGGTCAGCGACACCTACAACCACGCGCTGCGTCGCTACGACCCGGCGTCCGACGAGGTCAGCACGCTGGCCACCGACCTGCGCGAGCCGTCCGGCGCGGTGGTGGTGGACGGCGACATCGTGGTGGTGGAGTCGGCCCGGCACCGGCTGACCAGGCTGCGGCTGCCCGAGGAGGCCGTCCGGGTGGAGGCCGTCGCGCACCGCACGCGGCGGGCCGCGACCGAGGTCGCCCCGGGCGCGCTGCGGCTGGACGTGGTGTTCGCCGCGCCGACCGGCCAGAAGCTGGACGAGCGCTACGGCCCGTCGACCCGGCTGCTGGTCAGTGCGACGCCGCCGGAGCTGCTGGTGTCCGGCGCGGGCGCGGACAGCGCGCTGAGCCGCGAGCTGGTGCTCTCCGCCGAGGTGGCCGAGGGCGTGCTGCACGTCTCGGCGATGGCGGCGTCCTGCGACGACGACCCGGAGATCGAGTACCCGGCCTGCCACGTGCACCAGCAGGACTGGGGCGTGCCGGTGCGGCTGGTGGCGGGCGGCGCGAGCCGGCTGCCGCTGGTGCTGGCCGGGATGGAGTGAGACGCGGACGGGGGCGGGCCCGCGGGCCCGCCCCCGTCGTCCGGAGGGATCCGGGAGCCCGGATCAGCCCTCCAGGAACGCCTTGATCGCGCTCGCCAGGTAGTGCGGGTCCTCGGCGCCGCACAGCTCGCGGGCGGAGTGCATGGACAGCGCGGCGATGCCGCAGTCCACCGTGGTGATGCCGAGCCGGGCCGCGGTGATCGGGCCGATCGTGGTGCCGCAGGGCATCGCGTTGTTGGAGACGAAGGACTGCCACGGCACGCCGGCCTTCTCGCAGGCGGCGGCGAACACCGCCCGGCCGACCCCGTCGGTGGCGTACCGGTTGTTGACGTTGACCTTGAGGATCGGGCCGCCGTTGGGCATCGGGTGGTGGCCGGGCTCGTGCCGCTCGCTGTAGTTGGGGTGGACGGCGTGGCCCATGTCCGAGGAGAGGCAGACGGTGCCGGCCAGTGCGCGGGCGCGGTCCTCCAGGGTGCCGCCGCGGGCGTGGCAGGAGCGCTCCAGCACGTTGCCGAGCAGCGGGCTCTGCGCGCCGGTGTCGGACTCGCTGCCGGTCTCCTCGTGGTCGAAGGCGGCCAGCACCGGGATGTAGGGCAGGTCGCCGCCGGCCTCGGCGACCGCGGCCAGCGCGGCGGTGGCGGCGTGCACGGACAGCTGGTTGTCGAGCCGGGGCCCGGCCAGCAGTTCGCGGTCGCGGCCCAGGTAGGCGGGCGGCTGCACGTCGTGCGCCATCAGGTCCCAGCCCGCGATGTCGGCGGCGGCCAGCCCGGCCCTGTCCGCGACGTACTCCAGCAGGGCGCCCTCGGTGGTGCCGCCGATGCCCCAGATCGGCGTCAGGTGGCGCTGGCGGTCGAGCTTGAGGCCGTCGTTGACGCCGCGGTCGAGGTGGATGGCCAGCTGCGGGACCCGCAGCAGCGGCTCGTCGAGGTGCACCAGCCGGGTGCTGCCGTCGCGCAGCGCGAGCCGGCCGGAGAGCCCGAGGTCCCGGTCGAGCCAGGTGTTCAGCGGGACGCCGCCGTAGATCTCCACGGCGACCTGCCGCCAGCCCGCCGAGCTGGTGTCGGGGACGGGCTTGACCCGCAGGTTCGGCGAGTCGGTGTGGGTGCCGACCACCCGGTACGGGGTCGCGGCCGTCGCGTTCTGCGGCACGTACCAGGCCATCAGCGCGCCGCCGCGCACCAGGTAGCGGCCGCCGCCGTCGCCGTCCCAGGCCGCCGTCTCGCTGACCCGGCGGAAGCCGACCCGCTCCAGCCGCTCGGCCGCGCTCTCCACCGCGTGGTACGGGGAGGGGGAGGCGGCGAGGAAGGCGATCAGGTCGTCCGTGTGCTTCCGGTCGAAGTGGGCCGTTCGGGCGGCGGTCGACATTTTGCTCCTGGGTAGAAGGCGGGGCGGACCTGGTGGGGTTTGCGGGTCCGCACCACGAGCATATGCCCGTACACGGACAGGACCTCGGGAAGTCCGCAACGGTGACACAACAGTGAACGCAGCGCGACATGGGCCCGGTGCCGTGCGGGGAGCGGCGCGGCGGGCCGCCCGGAACGACGCCGCGGGGCCCGGTGCAGTACCGGGCCCCGCGGGGTGAGGGTGGGTCAGGCGGTCCTGTGGCGGGCGCGCCGGATCAGAACGCCTCCTCGGCCAGCTCCATCAGCTCGTTGTCGACGCTCTCGGCGATCTGGCGCTGCGCGGCGGTGGTCTGCAGCACGTTGCGGGCGAAGTGCTTCGCGGCGGCGACCTTGCCCCGGTAGAACGGGACGTCCTTCTCCGAAGCGCCGGCCTCCAGCTTGGCGAGCGCGACGGCGGCCTGGCGCAGCAGCAGCCAGCCGACCACCACGTCGCCGGAGACCATCAGCAGGCGGGTGGTGTTCTGGCCCACCTTGTACATGTTCTTCGGGTCCTGCTCGACCGCGGTCAGGTCGGCGATCAGGGTGCCGACGATGGCCTCCAGGTCGCCGGCGGCCTTGGCCAGCAGGTCGCGCTCGGGGGCCAGTTCGGCGCCGCCCTCGCCGGTGGCGAGGAACTTGCTGATCTGCTCGTTGACGGCGGTCAGCGCCTGGCCGCCGTCCTTGACGATCTTCCGGAAGAAGAAGTCCTGGCCCTGGATCGCGGTGGTGCCCTCGTACAGGGTGTCGATCTTGGCGTCCCGGATGTACTGCTCGATCGGGTACTCCTGCAGGTAGCCGGAGCCGCCGAAGGTCTGCAGCGACTGGGCGAGCTGCTCGTAGGACTTCTCCGAGCCGTAGCCCTTCACGATCGGCAGCAGCAGGTCGTTCAGCCGCTCGGCGGCGGCGTCGTGCTCGCCGCGCAGGCGGGCGGCCAGCATGTCGTCCTGCACCGAGGCGGTGTAGAGGACCAGGGCGCGCATGCCCTCGGCGTACGCCTTCTGGGTCAGCAGCGAGCGGCGCACGTCCGGGTGGTGGGTGATGGTGACGCGCGGCGCGGTCTTGTCCATGAACTGCGCGAGGTCGGCGCCCTGCACGCGCTCCTTGGCGTACTCCAACGCGTTCAGGTAGCCGGTGGACAGGGTGGCGATGGCCTTCGTGCCGACCATCATCCGGGCGAACTCGATGATCTTGAACATCTGGCGGATGCCGTCGACGGTCTCGCCGAGCAGCCAGCCCTTGGCCGGGTGCTTGGCGCCGAAGGTCATCTCGCAGGTGTTGGACGCCTTGAGGCCCATCTTGTGCTCGACGTTGGTGGCGTAGACGCCGTTGCGCTCGCCGATCTCGCCGGTCTCCCAGTCGAAGTCGTACTTCGGCACGATGTACAGGCCCAGGCCCTTGGTGCCCGGCTTGCCGCCCTCGGGGCGGGCCAGCACCAGGTGGACGATGTTCTCGGACATGTCGTGCTCGCCCGAGGTGATGAAGCGCTTGACGCCCTCGATGTGCCAGGAGCCGTCCTCCTGCTTGACCGCCTTGGTGCGGCCGGCGCCCACGTCGGAGCCCGCGTCGGGCTCGGTCAGCACCATGGTGGCGCCCCAGAGCCGCTCGACCATCCGCTGGGCGACCTTCTGCTGCTCCTCGGTGCCCTCGTCGTAGACGACGCCGGCGAAGGCCGGGCCGGAGGAGTACATCCAGATCGCCGGGTTGGAGCCGAGCACCTGCTCCGCGTACGCCCAGACCAGGGAGTTCGGGGTGACCTGGCCGCCGATGCCCTCCGGGATGCCCAGGCGCCACCACTCGGCGTCCATGAAGGTCTGGTAGCTCTTCTTGAAGGTCGCCGGGATCGGAGCGGTGTTGGTCTCCGGGTCGAACACCGGCGGGTTGCGGTCGGCGTCGACGAACGAGGCGGCGAGGTCGTTCTCGGCCAGCCGGGAGATCTCGCTGAGGATGTTCTTCGCGGTGTCGACGTCCATCTCGGCGAACGGACCGGTGCCGTACACCTGGTCGCGGCCGAACACCTCGAAGAGGTTGAACTCCACGTCCCGCAGGTTGGACTTGTAGTGACCCATGACCGTTTCTCCGGTTCGTCTGCTTCCACGGGCGGCCGCTGCCGGCGCACCGCTTACCCACCAGTACGCCCCATGATGCTACCCGTTGGTAACTTGTTCAAGCCCCCTGACGTGACCGGGGTATGAACGTGGTCACGTCCCACAATGGCGCCCCGCCCGGGATTGTGCGGATCACCCGCCCCCAAGCGGGGCCCGGCCCGATAGCCTTGTCCCCGTGTACGGCTACGAGCAGAGCGCCTACCAGGACCCCTACCAGCAGCAGATGCAGCAGGGAATGTCCGGCATGCCCGGCCCCGGGTACGGCGACCCGCAGGCCGCCCAGCAGTCCCTCTACCCCGAGCCCTCCCCGCCCTCGCTCGCGGACGCGGTGCGCGCCTTCACCACCGGCGCGATGCCCGTGGAGGACTTCCAGGCCATCTTCATCACCTCCAAGGTGTACTGCCCGCGCGGCGACCGCCCCGGCTTCCTGGCCCTGCACAACACCCCGACCCCGGTGATCCCGATGTTCAGCTCGCTCAAGGAGCTGAAGCGGTACGCGGGCAAGGAGTCCAAGCACTTCTCGGTGACCGGCGCCGAGATCCTCGACCTGCTGCCCACCGGCTACGGCTTCGCCCTGGACATGGAGGGCGAGCACCGGATGGTCTTCGACGCCCGCGCGGTCGAGCAGATGGTGGACTTCACCATGCGCCGCATGTACGGCTGACCCCCCGCCGGCTTCCCCTCCGCCTCCGCCTCCCCGGTGGGAATGCGCCCCGATAGTTCAACGTTCAACCTTGCGAGTGGTTGAGAATTGAACTACTGTGGTGGACGTAGGCCACAGACCCCGAAGGAGGCCGACATGCCCGCCGTGACCGTCGAGAACCCGCTGATCCTGCCGCGCGTCGCAGCTCCCGCCGAGGGCGCCACTGCCCGCCCGGTGCTGGCCGTCGCCACCGCCCCGGAGGGCTACGAGGGCGAGGGCTTCCCGGTCCGCCGCGCCTTCGCCAAGATCAACCAGAAGTTCCTCGACCCGTTCATCATGATGGACCAGATGGGCGAGGTGGACTACGCGGCCGGCGAGCCCAAGGGCACCCCCTGGCACCCGCACCGCGGCTTCGAGACCGTCACCTACATCATCGACGGCACCTTCATCCACCGTGACTCGCACGGCGGCGGCGGCACCATCACCGACGGCGACACCCAGTGGATGACGGCGGGCTCGGGCCTGCTGCACATCGAGACCCCGCCCGAGTCGCTGGTCATGTCCGGCGGCATCTTCCACGGCCTCCAGCTCTGGGTGAACCTGCCCGCCGCGGACAAGATGATCGCCCCCAAGTACCAGGACATCCGCGGCGGCAGCGTCAAGCTCCTCGCCTCGGCCGACGGCGGCGGCCTCCTCCGGGTCATCGCGGGCGAGCTCGACGGCCACCAGGGCCCCGGCGCCACCCACACCCCGATCACGATGATCCACGTCTCGGTGAACCCCGGCGCACAGGTCACCCTGCCCTGGCGCCCGGACTTCAACGCCCTCGCCTACGGCCTGGCCGGCAGCGGCTCGGCGGGCGAGGAACGGCGTCCGTTCCACATGGGCCAGGCCGTGGTCTTCGGCGACGGCAACAGCCTCACCATCCGCGCCGACGAGAAGCAGGACTCGCGCTCCGCCAACTTCGAGGTGGTCCTCCTCGGCGGCCTCCCGATCCGCGAGCCCGTCGCCCACTACGGCCCGTTCGTGATGAACAGCCACCGCGAACTCCAGCAGGCTATGGAGGACTTCCAGGCCGGCCGCCTCGGCACCGTCCCGGCCGACGCCAACTGACCCGCTGACAACGGCCGGAAGCCCGCACCCCGCCCCGGCGCCCGGTGCGGGCTCCGGCCGTTCCGGCTAGCCGCCGCAGCGAGCCGCGCCGTCCGGCCACACGACCGTCACGGGCAACCCCGCCTCGCGCGCACCGGCCACAGTGTCCGCCGTGCCGGCGGTCATGCCCGTTCCCCTTCGGTCAACTGGTCAGTGGTTCACGGATGCTACTGCGGACATTCCGCGCACGGCCGGTCGTGCCAGCCGCATCCGGAGCTTCCGGGGCGGGTGTCCGCGGGCACTGTCCTTCGTGGAGGCCGGAGGTCCGTTGAACGGGTGGGGCGGCGGGGGTGTTGCGGCAACGGGCGTGGGCGGTTGCCGAGCGGCTGGCGGGGGCCACCGGGCAGGAGGCGAAGGTGGCGGAGATCGCGGACGGGTACCGGATCTCCGTGCGCCTGTACGGAGACGGGGACGATCACCGCGAAGTGCTGGCGGCCCTGGCCATGGGCGACGGCTTCGGCGAGTTCCTCGTGAACTCCGGCTGCCGGGAAGGTGGTTGGGGTCGGAGGCTACCCGGTGAAGGTGGCGGGCACGCCCAGCGGGAGCGCGCTCTTGGCGGCGCGCAGGGCGTCGCGGACGCGGGCGGCGCCGGTGCGGGTGGCGGCCGCGCCGCCGCCGACGGCGGGGGTGCGGGGGGCCAGGCCCGCGCAGGGCGCGCAGATGCCGGGGCGGGGGACGGGGTCGTGGCAGCGGGCGCACTCGGCGTAGCGGGGCGTTGCCGGGGGTGCGGGCACGGGGGGCATCTTGCGCTCCAGGCGGTTGCGGAGCACGGCGAACGCCGAGTGCATCGGGTGGGGCAGGCCGTACAGCAGCGCGGCGGCCAGGTCGGCCGCGCTCGCCCCGCGCTCCTGCCACTGGACCACCAGCGGCGCGAGGTCCTCGGCCTCGGCCTGGCCGATCCGCAGGCGCTTCTCGGGCCGGACCACCCGCAGCAGCAGGGCCGCCGCCTCGCGCAGGCGCCCGTTCACCACCACCACCTCCCGCCGCCCGGCCCTCGCGGCGGGGAGGGCGGGTTCTTTGTCCGGGTCCTTTGGAAGGACGACAGCCGCGTCGGGCTCCGGTGAGCCGGGTCCCGGTAGGGCGGCACCCGGTAGGAGCAGGGACTGCGGGGTGTCGTAGACGTGGTTCTCGCTGACGATCGTGCCGTCGTCCTGCTGGACCTTCACGACCCGGTAGTACCCGGCCAGCACGAGTTCCTTCAGCGCGTTGTAGACCGCCCGGCGCCCCTGCGGGCTGGTGTCCGCCATGTGCCGACCGTCCTCCCGCCAGCCGTCCGGCCGCGACAGCAGATCGATCAGCAGTCCCCGGGAGGTGTAGGTGAGCCGGCGGTCCTGCAAGACCTCGTTGGGCAGCACCGTGAAATTGCGCGCGTGCGCGCTACGATGAACATGCATGGGAGTTGCTGCTCCTGATGCCAGGCCCCGGGGTGTTCCACCACCGCCGGGGTCCACTATTTCCGTTTCCGACGCGGAACGTAGCACACGTACCACCCGAAAACCGACACGGTCGGCAAGCGGACGTTATCGTGCCGCTTCGGTCCTGTTCAGGCGTCAAATGGCAGGTCAGGAGACCTTTTTGGCGCTCAGCGCGCCTGTTCCTGGTCGCGGCGCAGGTGGGCGTCGATCAGGGCGAAGGTGGGTTCCGGGCGTTCGAGCTGCGGGAGGTGGCCCGCTTCGGGGATGACTTCGAGGCGGGCGTCGGCGAAGGCTTCGGCGTACGCCGCTCCGTAGGCGGGGGTGACGATGCGGTCGCTCTCGCCCCAGAGCAGGAGGGCGGGCACCCGGACCCGTCCGAGCCGGGGCAGCAGGTCGGGGGCGTGCATGTAGGGGTCGCCGGCGAGGGCGCGCATGGTGGCCGCGTTGGCCTGTCGGCGTGCGAGTTCTCCGGAGGGGACGTCGGCCGGGTCGAGGTAGTGGCGGTCCGGGTCGTGCCAGGAGTGCTCCGCGAGGCCGCGGGCGTCGAGGGCGAAGAAGTCGGCGATCGGTTCGGCCTCGACCGCCACGCCGACGGCGCCGATCAGGATCAGTCCGGTGATGCTCCCCGTGCTGTCGCGCGCGGCCATCTCGGCGGCGATCCAGCCCCCGAGCGAGGAGCCGACGACGAGGACGTCGCGCAGGCCGCGTTCGCGCAGGACGTGCAGGTAGGCGTGGGCGAGGTCGTCGATGCCGGTGAGCCACCCGGGGCGGGGGGTGCCGTCCCAGCCGGGGTGCACGGGCGTGAGGGTGCGGGCGGTGCGGGAGAGGTGCCGGGCGAGGCCGGCGACCGTGGCGGGGCCGCCGCCGCCGTGCAGGACCAGGACCGGTCGGCCGGTTCCGGCCTCGGACACGGTGAGGGACAGGTCGGTGTACCGGGCTGTTGCGTCTTCGGGCATGCCGAGCAGGGTAACTAAATATCTTTATATAAGCTAGCTTAGTCATGTCGTAGACTCACACCATGCATGGTGAGCTGCAAGAACTCGGCAGGGCGGTCAAACAGGCCCAGTACCGGCAGCACCGGGCCCTCGACAGCGCACTCTCGGCCGTCGGCACGACGCTGGCCCAGTGGGACGCGCTGCGGGCGATCGACCGCGCGCCCGGGTCATCGGCCCGCGAACTGGCCGCGGCGACGTTCCAGACCGAGCAGTCCTTCGGAGCGCTCGTCGGCCGTCTCGCGGCGCAGGGCCTGGTGGAACGCCGGCCGGGCCGCGGCCGGCGCATCGAGCACCACCTCACGCCGCGCGGCGCGGAGGTCCTGACGGCCGGTCACAAGGTGGCCGACGAGGTGCTCGCCGACTGCTTCTCCGCCCTGCCCGACGCCGACCGCGCGACCCTGCTCGGCCTGCTCCGGCGCCTCACCCCGGAACGGGACGCGGAACCGGGCGCGTAGCCGGGCGCGTAGCCGGGCGCGTAGCCGGGCGCGTAGCCGGGGCGCCAGGTCATCCGGCGGTGCGCGCCAGGAGGCTGATGCCTTCCTGGCGGCTCACCAGCCGGTAACCGTCCTGCGGCTCCTGGCCGATGGTCTGGGCGAGCCGACTGAACGAACAGTTCGAGCCGGTGGGGTCAGCGGCGTCCACGATCACCCACTCGGGATTCTCCAGCGGAGTCGAGTAGGTGAAGGGGCAGGGCAGGCTGACCGTCGTCCTGCTGATGAGTCGCACGGCGATCCTGTTCGAGGCGTTCACGGTCACGCCGTCCGGAATCCGTGCGATGAGTCGCTGCGCCGCGGCATTGTGGGCGGAGGTCGCCCACATGCGGGGTGCGGCGATGTCGACGAGGTGCGTCCTGGGGATCATCGCCGTGGTGAACAGCAGGCTCACCACCAGCGTCGCACGGAGACCGAGGAGCGATTTCCCGTTCGCCCGGGCATCGATCGCGGCGGCGAAAACAACGGGCATGAGAATCGCGTTGTAATGAAAAAGGTCGGTCCAGTACTGGGGATTATCTGCCGCAAATCGCCATCCGAGCGTCGGCAGGACCAGGAAGACGATCGGAGACCGCAGGGCGGAGAACCCGGTGGTGGCCACCAGCATGACGGCGGTCACCCATTTTCGCAGCGGCACGAAGACCGAGAACAGCGAGGCGAGGAGACCGGCGGAAGCGGAGGACACCTGACTGCCGTAGGAAAACGCACCGCTCCTGCTCATGGCCGGAATCAGCACGCCCATTTCCAGGCCGGTGGCCGCGAGGCCGAACAGGGCGAGGAGGACCCCCAGCCGGCGGCGTCCCCGGAACACCAGGTAGCCGCCCAGGCAGGCGACGGTCAGGCCGAGGTCCTCCTTGACCAGGACCAGCGGCAGGGCCCACAGGGCGGCCCGGCTCCAGCGCCGCTGCCCGGCCGCGGCCAGCGAGAAGGACAGCAGCGGCACCCCGAAGGCGACTTCGTGGAAATCGAAGTAGACCATCTGCACCAGGCCCCAGGAGCAGCCCATGGTGAACGCCACCCAGTACGCGGCACGGCGCCCGCAGGCGGCGAAGGCCCAGCCGACCATGGGGACCAGCGACACGCTCGCCAGCGCCGCCTGGGCCAGCAGGAGCGTCACCGAGCCGGGGAACAGGGCGTACAAGGGGGCGAGCACCGCGACGATCGGGCTGAAGTGGTCCCCGAGGACGTTGACCCCCGGCCCCTTGAGCGGAACGACCGGGGCATCGCCGTGGGCGTACGCCTTCACGGCCTGCTCGAAGATGCCCAGGTCGAACCCGCCCGTGAGCATCTGGCGGTGGTGCAGGACGGACAACAGGCCGTACAGGGCGAAGAAGAAGCCGGCCGCCCCCCAAGCCGTCGTCCGCGCACCGACGACCCGCACCGGGGCCGCGGCGCCCTCCGGCGCTCCCCTGCGCGGAAGCGCCGCAACGGCACTGCTCAAGCCGACCGCTCCCTCCGTTCCAGGCGGGACGGTTCCGCCCAGGATCCCCGCACACGACCCGGGCGATGATTCCACACCCGCTCCCCCCGGCGTCCGCGTCCACGACCAGGAGGGGAACCGCTGACGCCCTGCGGCTGATCGTGGTTCCGACCAACGGCACCCGGCCCTCCTGATCACGACGGGGTGGCCTGCGAGAAAGTGGGGCCCTGACCCCGCGAGGTGCCCGCATCCGACCTCCGTGAGGCGGCGGGTGCGGGTTCTTCGCGTTCCGGCTCAACCTTCCCGGGCCCCCGCGCATTGAGAACGGTCGACAGGGGCGGGTCGCCGGAGGGGCGGGGGAACGGATGCGCGGGCAGGACGAGTTGACATTCGAGGAGTACGCGGCAGCGTGCGGGCGCCGGTTGTACCGGACGGCGTACCTGCTGTGCGGGGACACCCACCGGGCCGAGGACCTGACCCAGACGACGCTGGCCAAGCTGTTCGCGCACTGGCGGCGGGCGTCGCGGATGGAACACCTCGACGCCTACGCCAAGACGGTGCTGACCCGGACGTTCCTGGGCGAGCAGCGCAGACGCGCGGTGGCCCGGCGGCTCGGCCTGCTGGCGTCGCGGCCCGAGAGCACGCCCGGCGAGGACAGCGACCTGCGGGTGACGCTGATGAACGCGCTGGCCGAACTGCCGGTCCGGGCAAGGGCGATGGTGGTCCTGCGGTACTGGGAGGACCTCAGCGTGGAGACCGTCGCCGACCTGCTCGGCTGCAGCACCGGCACCGTCAAGAGCCAGTGCTCGCGCGCACTGGCCAGGCTCCGCGAGCAGCTCGGCGAGTCCAGCCCGTACGCGGCCGCCTGAACCCGGCCGTCCGCGCGGCCGTCCGAGTGCGCACCCGCAACCGCACACAACTCCCTTGCGCCGCCGAACCCGCACGCCCGAAGCCGGGTGCGCGCGGTGGGCCGGGGATCCGAGGAACCAGACACCGTGAAGGAGCTTCGACATGCAGGAGAAGGAGCAGGCCCCCGGGGCGCTGTTCGTCAGAGGGGCGATGGCCCGGGTCACCGACGAGCTGGCCGAACCGGTCGGGCTGACGGCCGGGGCGGTGCGGGAGGGGCGCCGGCGGCGGCTGCGGGCGCGGCTGGCGGTCGGCGGGGCCGTGGTGTGCACGGCGGCGCTGGCCGTGACGGGGCTGGCCTTCCTGCCCGGCCCGACGGGCGGGGGCGCGGGGCCCGCGCCGCTGCAGATGGCCGCCGCGCCGACCGCGAGCCCGCAGGTCTTCCCGACCACGACGGTCGTCCCGACCGCGTCGCCCGACGCCTCGCAGTCCGTCCCGGTGGTCCCGGAGGCCGAGCGGCAGCGGATCGAGGACTTCC
Organism: Kitasatospora sp. NPDC004272; assembly: GCF_053603035.1. Taxonomy (NCBI): domain Bacteria; kingdom Bacillati; phylum Actinomycetota; class Actinomycetes; order Kitasatosporales; family Streptomycetaceae; genus Kitasatospora; species Kitasatospora sp. NPDC004272. Next base: position 43,003 of record NZ_JBSGET010000053.1, read on the forward strand.
GGCAGCGCAGCGCCAACGTGCTGCACGACCTGCTGCCGACGGAGATCGGCTCGATCAGCCTGCTCAGCGACCAGGTCTCCGACTACCTGGCGCAGTCCCCGCAGGGTGACCTGCTGCTGCGGCTCTCGGTGCGTCCGCACAGCGACGGGGCCCCGTCGGACGGGCCCTGCGAGAACACCCCGATCGGGCAGGAGGTGCAGGTGAAGACCTCGACCTGCAAGCGGGTCCAGGTGACCGGCACCATCACCGGCACCACCTGGCGGTCGGTGGACAGCGACGGCCTGACCAGCATCAGCGTGAGCTTCCGGCTCGGCAACAGCGACGCGTACGTGGGGATCATGCCGTACGGGCAGCACCGGTCCTCGTCGCCGGTGCCGGTCGACCAGGTCGTCGCCTTCGCCCAGCAGCCGCGCGTGATGGCGCTGCTGGACGAGGGCGACCAGCACCCGGTGGAGGAGGCCCAGCTCTCCGGCCCCGCGTACGAGGAGTAGCACCCCGCCGCCCGGTCGAACCGGAGCGGGTGCCGGCCCCCGATCTCGGCACCCGCCACCGACCACCCGCCACCGCACACCCGTCTGCCGGAGACCCGTCCGCCGGAGACCCGTCCGCCGGAGACCGCCCGGTCGGCGACTCACGGCACATCTGTGTCATGCACATGTCTTGAACGGCGGACCCGCGTCCGCCGCCACCCGACGAAGAGGAGAGACCGATGCGACACCGCACCGCCGCGACCACCCTGCTGCTGACCGCCGCCCTGCTGGTCGCGGCCGCCCCCGCGAACGCGCAGTCCGTGCCACCGCCGGGCACCCTGGCGCAGAACGCCCAGGCGCAGGACGCGAACGCCCGCACCTGGCGGACGGACGCCCTCCCGGACAGTGAGGGCATCCTCAACCAGCCGGTCCGGGTCGGCGGCCACAGCACCTGGGCACTCGGCAGCCGGGCGGTCGGGCAGGGCCGGGAACAGAGCTCCGTCCGGTTGGCCTACACCCGGGACGGCGCCGACGGCTCCTGGCGCGAACTCGCCCTCCCGGACAGCGTGCAGGGGCGCACCGCCAGCTCCGACGGCTCCGGCGGCACCTGGGTGACCAGCAGCGGACAGGGCACCACCGCCTCCGTCAGCCGGTACCGCGCCGGGCAGTGGCAGACCCAGGAGGCACCGCTGCACGAGCACGCCATGGGCGGCGGGCTCACCGGGTTCGCGACGGCCGGCGACCCGAACGACGTGTGGGCGGTCGGCTACTACCAGCCCGACGACTACCTGACCTTCTACGGCGTCATCGACCACTGGGACGGCCGGGCCTGGCAGTCGGTGCCGACCCCCGACCTCGGCACCGACTACTGGACGCTCTCCGCCGTGGTCGCCAACAGCCCCACCGACATCTGGGCCTCCGGCAGCGTCGGCAACGAGGACGGCTGGCCGCGCCCGCTGCTGCTGCACTACGACGGCCGCTCCTGGACCAAGGCCGCCACCCCGGAACTGGACACCCGCCCCGGCGAACTCACCGAACTCCTCGCGCTCGGCCCGAACGACATCTGGGCGGCGGGCGCCGAGATCAACTCGTCCCGCCGGGACAAGCCGGCCGTCGCCCACTACGACGGCCACCGCTGGACGTACCAGGAGACCGGCATCGCCGCGGGCCGGCTCTACGGCCTCGTCCGCACCCAGGACGGGGTGGCCGTCGTCGGCGCGTCCCTCGCCGGCGGCGTCTACCAGCCGACCGGCGCCCGACTCACCCGCCACGGCTGGGAGTCGCTGGACCTCCCGCAGAGCACCACCACCGGCGGACGCCGCCCCAGCGGCATCGTGAACGTCGCGGGCCGGCTGACCGTCACCGGCACCGACTACGCCGGCCCGGACGACACGCGCGTGGAGCGCCCCTTCTCCGTCACCCGCTGACCGACCGGCCCCACCGTCGACCCTCCGGACGCGACCGCGCGTCCGGAGGGTCGACGCGCGGGCAGTCCGGGGGCCGACACGGCCGAGCCGGCCGGGGTGATCTCCCGTGCGGCGGAGGGAAGTTGGCCAGGCGGCAGGTCAGTCCTGCGGTGGCCGCGGGGCGGGCGGCAGGTCGAGTCCGGCGAGTGCGGCGGCGCCCGCCGCGGCCTTGTCCGGGTCGGGGCCGGGCTCGGCTTCGGGGTCGGGCTCGGCTTCGGGGCCGGGGTCGGGGTCGGCGGCGCGCAGGCGGCGGAGTGCCTCGGTGAGGCGGTCGGCCGTGCCGCGGAGTCGGGCGGCGCGTTCGGCGTGCAGGCCGGTCATCGGGTCGTCGACGACGGTGACCGGGATGCCGCGTTCGCGGGCGGTGGCGAGCAGGGCCTCGCCGGCCTCCGGGATCAGGGTGAGCGCGGAGGCCGCGAACAGGCCGCCGGCCAGGGTCTTCGGACGGCCGATCAGGTTCTTGGCGACGATCTCGCAGGGCAGCGCGCGCTCCTGCCGCTCGGCGGCGGCGGTGGCCGCCAGCGCGAGGGTGAGCAGCGCCTCGGCGGCCCTGGTGACCAGCCACTTGCGGCCGGGGACGGGCGGCAGGAACTCGCGGATCCGGTCCACCTCGCGCTCGACCACCACGTCCGGCAGCAGGTCGACGGTGCTGTGGCAGCGGATCTCCAGCACCTTGCCCCAGGCGACGGACTCCCCGTCGAAGCCGACCTCGTCGGGCCCGACCGCGACCTGGCCGAGCCCGTCCAGCAGGTGCAGCAGCCGCACCGCCGGGCCCGGGACGTGCGGGAGCCGCCCGACCAGTCCGGCGAGCGAGACCTCCCAGTCCTCGGTCGGCGGCACGCCCGGCTTCGGGTGCGTCTCCAGGGCCCGCCGCGCCCAGTCCGACCCGGCCCTGGCCCGGGCCGAGGCCACCGCGCCCGAGACCGCCCCGGTCACCGACCCGAGCGCCGCCCCGGCCCGCCGTCCGGCCCCTTCGCCGACCTGCCTGATCCCCACGTCCGCCTCCCCCTGCTCGGCTCCGGCCTCCACGCTACCGGCGGGGACCGTCCGTAGGCTGGGCAGGTACGGAAAGCACCGCGGTACCGGGAGGACGGCATGGCGACGATTCACCACACCACGTTGGAGCCGGGCAAGTTGGAGTTGCTGGCGGCCTGGCTGCCCGGACAGGAGTGGTTCCGGCCGGGTGGCGGGGAGCTGGTGCGGGCCGGGGGCTTCCGGCTGGACGACCCGGCGGGCGAGGTGGGCATCGAGCTGATGACGGTGGCCGACGGCCGGGACGCCTACCTGGTGGCGATGGCGTACCGGGGCGCGCCGCTGGCGGGGGCGCCGGAGGGGGCGCTGATCGGGACGTCCGAGCACGGGGTGCTGGGCACCCGCTGGTTCTACGACGGGGCCCAGGACCCGGTGGTGCGGGCCGAGTTGGCGCGGCTGCTGCGCGGGGAGGCGGTGCCGCAGCGGCAGAGCGAGAGCGACGCGGTGGACGAGGACGTGGTGGTGGCGCCGGTGACGGGCCCGGTCGAGCCGGTGCTGCGCCGCCTGCTGACCCCGGCCGGGGACCCCGCCCCGGGCGAGGCGGTCGCCCCGTACACCGCGCCGGACGGCTCGGTGCGGCGGGCGGTGTTCGTGGCGGACGGCCGGGGCTGACCACCGGGGCCGACCAGCGGTTCTGACCAGCGGATCTGACGGCGGGTCGGGACGGTCTCAGAGGCGGGCGTAGAGCGCGGCCGCGTCGTCGTGGGCCTTGCCGCGGGGCCAGCGCAGGCAGGCGGCGTCGGAGCGTTCGGCGGCCCGGACCTGGGCGATCAGTTCGGCCGGGCCGGCTTCCGCGAGCAGCCGGACGGCGTCGGCCCAACTGCCCAGGCCCAGGCGGTCGGTGTAGCGGGCGGCGCCGTCGGAGAGGGCGGCCACGCCGTGCAGGTCGGCCAGGGCGACGGTGCCGGTCTCGGCGTGCCCGGCGGCGTGCGGGGTGGCGGCGGCGATCCACGGGCCGTGGCCGGTGTTGCGGGCGGCCCGGACCGCGACGGCGTAGCGCAGGTAGAGCGCGGCGCGTTCGGCGGTGCCCGGGACGGTCGACCAGACCTGTCGGCGCAGCGCCTCGCCGCCGGGGAAGCGCTGGTTGTCGCCGATCACCCGGGGCGGGCCGTCCTTGAGGTGCAGCACCAGCAGGGAGTCGCCGAGCGCCAGGTACTCCAGGGTGTCCTCGCGCAGCCGGGCGGCGACCACCATCGCGGCGGGGGTGGCCGGGTTGGCCAGGTCGCAGCTGTCGCCGTGCAGGGCGGCGGTCTCGGCGATGGCGTCGGCCAGGCAGTCGGCGGCCGGCCGGTCGGTCCGGTCGGTGAGCCTGGCCAGCAGGTGGACGCCGAGGCGGCGGACGTACCAGGCGATGCCGTGGGTGCAGCCGGACGGCAGGGTGTCCGGGGCGCTGGAGCCGTCCAGGAGGACGAGTGCCTCCGGGGTGGCGACCGCAAAGTCCTCGTTGGCCCGGTCGGGGCGGCGCGCGTCGACTGCCAGCTCTACCCGCATGCCCACCAGTCTGCGGCCGCGGCCCGGTCCCGAACAGGGGGCCGACCGCGGTCCCTCCCGGGAGTGACCGGACGGCAATCGGACATAATGGGGCAAAGTCCGATAATCGACCGCACCCCCTCCGCGACAGGAGCCTCCCCATGGTCTGGCAGTTCTTCGTCCTGGTGATCGCCTCGATCGGCTTCCCGGTCCTCACCCTGCTGTTCATGATGGGCGGCCTGCAGTACCGCGAGGACCGGCAGCACCCGCACGGCACGGCCCGGCAGGGCTGACCGGAGCCGCGCCGCACGGCGCGCCGGGACGGGCGGAGCGCGATATCGGCTGACAGCAACCCCCGTCGGCATGACAGGGTGTGCTCAGCACACCCGCTTCCCGTCCAGGAGGTCCCCATGAGCAGCGACACCGCCCCGGCCGCCGAGCCCGCGCCGGACGCCACCGCCGACGCCGACTCCGCCACCGAGGCCGCCGCCGCCGGCCCGGACGACCAGAAGGCCAAGTTCCTCGCCGCGCTGCAGCGCAAGGGCAACGGGGGCCGCGGTTCGGCCGGCGGCCCCGGCGGCGACTCGAAGATCCACGGCACCCACGGCGCGGCCGGCGGCAAGCGCACCTTCCGCCGCAAGAGCGGCGGCTGAGCGCCCGACCCGCACCCCGGACGGCCGGCCCCGCGCAGCGCGCGG
>NZ_JBSGET010000054.1:0-47974 GCF_053603035.1 Kitasatospora sp. NPDC004272
CCCGGCGGGTGCGCGCGTCGGACCGGGCCGGCGCGGGTGGGGTTCCCGTTCCGGCCCGGGCCGCGTGCGCGCGCCGTCCGATGTCCGTGGTCCGTCCGTCGGTTCGTCCGCCGGGGTCAGGCGAGCAGTTTCTGCTTGGCCCGGTCGAACTCCTCCTGGGAGATCGCGCCGGCGTTCTTCAGGTCGGCGAGCCGGGCGAGGTCCTCGACGTGCCGGGGTCCGGCGTTCTGGCCCTCCGTTCCGGCGGCCTTCCTGACGTAGTCCTGGAAGTCGCTCTCGGCCTTGGCGGCGAGGGCCCGGTCGCGTTCGCCCATCTCCTTGCCGCGGGCGATCAGGTAGACCAGGACGCCGATGTAGGGCAGCACGATCACGAAGATCGTCCAGCCGGCCTTGCCCCATCCGCCCATGTCGTGGCTGCGGAAGATGTCCGTCAGCACCTTGAACATCAGGAAGAACCACAGGATCCACAGGAACAGCCACAGCATGGTCCAGAACAGGTTGAGCGCCGGGTAGTCGTCCATCGACTGGCTCCCTTCCACAGGTCCTTCGAGTGGTATCACCACATTCCGGACACCGCACGTCGGCGGCCGCCCCCCGTGCGCCGCCCGCGCGCTTCCCGTGCCCCTCCCGCGCGCCCGGAGCGCGAGCGGCCGCCCGCCGGGCGAGGATGCGAACGGGTGTCAGGTTCGGCGGCACGGGAGGCGCGGATGGACGAGGGGCGGGCGGTGCGTCCGGAGGGCGCCCCGGAGGGTGCGGCGCCGGAGGAGGTGTCGCCGGAGCGGGTGACGGCGCTGCTGGCGCGGCTGGCCGGGATGCTGCTGGCGGCGAGCGGCGAGGGCGCCTCGGAGGTCGAGCAGACCGTGGCGCGGGCCGCGGCGGGCTTCGGCGCCCGCACCTCGATGGTGCTGGTCCCGGACGGCGCGACGCTGACCGTCGTCCTGGACGGGCGCACCTCGACGGTCGCGGTCCGGGCCTTCCCGGACGTCGCCCGGCTGGACAAGGTGGCCGCGCTCAAGCCCTGGGCGCACCGGGTCTCGCTGGGCCGCACCCCCCTCGCGGAGGCCGAGCGGCGGCTGGCGGCGATCGACGGCTCGCCCGCCCCCTACCCGTGGTGGCTCAAGGGCCTGGGCATCGTGCTGTTCTCGGTGGGTTTCGCGCCGCTGATGCAGCCGACCTGGTACGAGATCGGCAGCACGGCGGTGCTGGGCCTGGTCACGGCGGTGCTGGCGGTGGCGGCGGAGCGGTGGCCGCGGCTGTCGCGGGTGCTGCCGCTGGTCGCCTCGGCGGCGGTGTCGGTGCTGGTGCTGGTGGTGTTCGCGCGCACCCCGGCGCACGGCGGGGCGGTGCTGCTGATGCTCCCGGCGCTGTTCTACTTCGTCCCCGGCGACCTGCTGTCGGCGGCCGCCGCCGAACTGGCCGCCGGGTTCCTCACCACGGGCGCGGTGCGCCTGGTGTACGCGGTGTTCCTGCTGCTGCAGCTGTACCTGGGCGTGATGCTCGGCGTGTACGCCACCGGCGGCGACACCTCGGCGATGTTCGACGTCGCGGCGCACGCCGACCTGCCGCGCTGGGCGACGTTCCTGTCCTGGGTGGTGTTCACCGTCGGCACGGTGCTGTCGTTCGCGGTGCCGTGGCGGCTGCTGCCGGTCCTGCTGGGGACGGTGTACCTGACGGTGGCGGTGCAGTCGGGGGCGACCGGGCTGGTGGGCGAGGTCGGCGGGACGTTCCTGGCCGCCGCGGCGCTCGGCGCGCTGGCCACGGTGGTGGCCCGCGGGCCGGGCCGGCCGCCGCGGATGCTGCTGGCGCTGCCCGGGTTCTTCACCCTGACGGTCGGCTCGCTGGGGATGCGCGGCCTGACCAGCCTGGCCGGCGGCCACCCCGTGCAGGGCTTCCACGACCTGCTGTCGATGGTCACCACGGTGGTGGCGATCGCCGTCGGCCTGCTGCTCGGCTCGGTCCTGGCCCATCGCCCGCAGCCCCTGCCGCGCTCCTGAGCGCGGCGGCGCCCCGCTCCGGGCGCTCCCGGCTACCAGCCGTCGCCCGGGTAGTGCGGCAGGTCGAGGGCGGCCGGGTCCATCGCCGCCAGCCACTGCCCGCCCCGGCGCAGCACCGGCGTCAGCACGATCTCCGGTTCCCCGTCGTACCCGGCCCGCACCAGGGCGTCGTAGCGGACCGGTCGGTGGGCGGCCGTGGCGGGCGTGGGCCGCTCGTCGCGGCGGCCGCGGGCCTGCGCCTCCAGGGCCAGGTAGGTGCGCCGCAGGTGCTCCTCCCAGCCGGGCAGGTCGTGCGGGTCGGCGGGGACGAGGTAGCGGGCACCGCGGTCGATCAGCAGGGTGACCAGCCGGCCGAGCGCCCCGGTGCGGTCGAGGCCGTCGGGCAGCAGGTCGAGGGCCTCGGCGAGCGGGCGGGTGACCCGCAGCAGGGCTTCGTTGAAGTCCAGTCCGTGTTCGCCCTCGGCCTGGATCTGCAGGGCGCGCTGCTCGCCGGTGAAGTTGAGCCGGCAGTGGTAGGCGCCGCCCTCGACGAGCAGTCCGGGCTCCCCCTGCCAGACCACGGGGGTGTCGCCGAGCTGTCCCCACTCGGGCCAACTCACCTCTCCCCCGGGCTGCTTGACGGCGTGGCCGAGCGGGTGGTCACCGACCGTGAGGATCTCGATCCGGGCGCCGACCACCTGCGCGGGTGCGGGGTGGACGGTCAGCCGGCGGGTGGCCTCGTTCCAGACGAGGCCGCCGGTGTGCGCGTCGACGGCCTCGGTGGCGGCGAGGACGAGCGGCTGGTGCGGGTGGGTGTCGTGCATGTGGGCCACCGTGACCGGGACGAGGACGGCCGCGCGGAGCACGGCCTGCCGGTCGGGGAACGGTCTGGGCTGGACCGTCTCGGTGGTGAGCTGCTGCGTCATGCGTCGTGCCCTTCCCGCGCCCGTGCGGCGCGCACCCCCGCGGGCACCGGCGCGGGCGGCCGGCCGCCCCGCGGTCTGTCCCGTCGGCCGTTCGCGCGGCCAGGGGGACAGCGTACGGGGCGCCGACCGGTTCGGGAACGTGCTGCGGGCGGTCGGCGACGAATCGTGACCGGCCGCAACCTCCGTGTGCTCAGCGGTCGTTGGGTGAGATCCACCAGGCGAGCAGGACGACCAGGAAGGAGGCGGCGCTGAACGCGGTGCACCACCAGGCGGTGGCCACCTGGCCGCTCATCCAGGCGTTGGTGGCGGTGTTCAGGGCCCACAGCTGGCCGATCACGATGGTGACGGCCAGGCCGACCCGGGCGGACAGGATCGCCGACCGCTCGGGCTGCTGGTCGGTGCCCGCGCCGGGCCCGGGGCCGGTCGCCGAGATCCGCGGGTCGGCGTAGCCGGAGGTGGCCCGGATCTGCGGGTACCGCTCGTGGACGGGCCGGTTGAGCCGGGGCTCGTCGCTGCCGGGGTGGTAGCCCTCCGGGTAGTGGCCTTCGGGAACGCTCATCACGCACCTCCACGGGTGGGTCGACGAATCGTCGGTTCGCTCCGGGCGGCGGTCGGCCGCCGTTCTCCGGTGGTCGGCCGGCGTTCTCCGGCGGTCGGCCGCCGCTCCCCGGCGGTCATCTGCCGCTCTTGCGGGTCGCGCAGCCGGCCGCTTCGGCGAGCGCCGGGTTGCGTTCGCGCAGGCCCCGGCAGAGGCCGGCCTGCTCGCTCTCGCCGGAGCGGGCGGTGCCGACCGCCCACACCGCGCCCTGGGCGTCCTCGACCACCACCACCTTGGGCAGCGGGCGGGGCGGCGGACCGCCGGTGACCTCGCCGGTGCGGGAGTCGAACTGTCCTTCGTGGCAAGGGCAGTAGAGGTCGCCGTCGCTGCCGTGGTCGCGCCGCCAGAGCACGCCGCAGGCGAGGTGGGTGCAGACCGTGGAGTAGCCGACCAGGGTGCCGTCGGGGAGCCGGATCGCCATCGCCCGGTCGTCCTCCCCGGGGTAGTCGAAGCTGACCGCCTCGCCGCGCTCCAGCCGGTCGGCGACCTTCAGCGGGGCGGCGGCGCCGTCGCCGTGGCGGTGCAGCACGCCGGCCGAGACCACCGTGGAGCCGACCACCAGGCCGCCGGAGACGGTGGCGACGATCCGCAGGTAGTCGCGCCGGGTGGTCAGCGAGTCGGCGCTGATCCGCTCCTTGAGCGCGGTCTGCTCGGCCCGGTGGTCGTCCGGGCCGCCCTCCCGGCCGTACGGCCGGGGGGAGTTGTCGGGGCTGGTCACGCCCTCGCTCCGTTCCCGGGCGCGGGGCGCCCGTTGACCTCGATCAGGTTGAGCGTCCCGCCGGGGACGGGCGCCCGGCGCTCGGCGGGCACCACCATGGCGACGCCGGTGGAGACCACGGTGTCGCCGAACGCGAACATCGTGGAGACGTCCACGCCGGGCCGTTCGGCCTGGAGTTCCTCGACGGTGCCGTAGAACAGGGCGCCGGTGGGGCAGACCGTGGCGCACATCGGCGCCAGGCCGTAGGAGGTGCGGTCGTAGCAGAGGTTGCACTTCATCTGGAGCTTGGCCTCCAGGTCGATCTTGGGCACGCCGAACGGGCAGGCGTTGACGCAGTTCGCGCAGCCGATGCAGCGGGTCGGGTCGGCCTCCTGCACCACGCCGTCGGCGGTGATCAGGATCGCCTCGGCCGGGCAGACCTCGGCGCACGGCGCGACCGGGTCCTCGCAGTGCATGCAGACGGTCGGCAGCGAGGCGACGGTGCGGCCCTCGTCCGGGTAGTCCAGGTGGATCATCGACTTGCCGCGGTGCGAGTCGCACTCGCGGCAGGCCGACACGCACGCCTGGCAGCCGATGCAGCGGCCGGGGTCGATGAAGATGGTGCGTCCCAGCATGGCGGTCAGCCCCTCTCTGCGGTGCCGCGGCCCTGCGGGGAGGTCGGCGGCAGCGGGTCGGTGCGGGAGACCTGGGCCTCCGGGTAGGCCTCCCGGCCCGGCGGTACCGGCGGCGCGGGCACCGGGTCGATCGCCTCGGCCCGTTCGATCCGCACCGCGCACACCTTGTACTCGGGGATCTTCGAGCGCGGGTCCAGGGCGTCGATGGTGAGCACGTTCGCCGCCGTCGGGAACGGCCAGTGGTAGGGCACGAACACGTGGTCCGGGCGGATCGCCTCGGTCACCAGCGCGGGCAGCACCTCGCTGCCGCGCCGGGTCACCACCCGCACCGGCTCCCCGTTGCGGAAGCCGTGCGAGGGGTGGATCTCCACCCACGGCCGGGGGGTCTGCTCGACCAGCCCGCCCAGCCGCCGGGTCTGGTTGCCGGACAGGAAGTGCGCCACGGTACGCCCGGTGGTCAGCCGCATCGGGAACTCGTCGCTGTACGGGTCGGCCGGCGGGTGCCACTCCACCACCTGCATGTGCACCTTGCCGTCCGGGTGGTAGGTCCGCCCGTCCTCGAACAGCCGCGGCGTGCCCGGGTGTTCGAGGCTCGGGCAGGGCCAGGCGATGCCGCCGGTGGCCTCCAGCCGCTCGTAGGTGATGCCGTAGTAGTCGATCACGGTGCCGGCCGAGGCGCGGCGCAGCTCGTCGAAGACGTCCTCGGAGCCCTCGAAGGCGAACTTGCTCCCCTCGCCGAGGCGGCGGGCGATCTCGCACATCACCCAGGTGTCGGTGCGCACGCCGGCGGGCGGCTCCTGGGCCTTGTTGTGCTTGATCACCCGGGCTTCGGCGTTGGCCATCACGCCCTCGTCCTCGGCCCAGGTGGTGACCGGGAAGACCACGTGCGCGTTGGCGGCGGTCTCGGAGAGGAAGAAGTCGAACTGGGCGTGGAACTCCAGCTTGTCGTAACCGTCCTTGACCACCGCGTAGTTGGGCAGTGAGACGAACGGGTTGTTGCAGACGCCGATCAGGCCGCGGATCTCGTGGCGCTGCATCTGCCAGACCATCTCCATCATCGAGGTGCCGGCCTGCGGGAGTTCGGACTCCTCGATGCCCCAGATCGCGGAGATCTGGCGGCGGTGCACCGGGTCGTTGATGGAGCGGCCGCCGGGCAGCAGGTCGGACTTCTGGCCGTGCTCGCGGCCGCCCTGGCCGTTGCCCTGGCCGGTGAGGGTGCCGTAACCGGCGCCCGGGCGGCCGAGGTTGCCGGTGGCGGCGCACAGGTTGATGACGGTCAGGCAGTTCTCCACGCCCTGGGTGTGGTGCTCGATGCCGCGCGCGTGGCAGGCCATCGCCCGCTCGGCGCGTCCGAACACCCGGGCCACCTGGACGATCTGCTCCGCGGGCACGCCGCAGATCTCGGCGGCCCGGGCGGGCGGGTACTCCTTGACGGTGGCCTTGACCTCCTCCCAGCCGGTGGTGTGCGCGGCCAGGAACGCCTCGTCGGTCAGTCCCTCCTCGACGATGACGTGCAGCACCGCGTTGAAGAACGCCGAGTCCGTACCGGACTTGAGCGCGACGTGGATGTCGGCGGTGCGGGCGACCGCGGTCTCGCGCGGGTCCACCACGATCAGGGTGGCGCCGCGGTCGCGGGCCCCCCACACGTACTGGGTCAGCACCGGGAAGCACTCGCCGACGTTCGCCCCGGCGATCAGCAGGCAGTCGGTCCGCAGGATGTCGGAGAACGGGTTGCCCGCCCGGTCGATGCCGAAGGCGAGCTTGTTGGCGCCCGCCGCGCTCACCATGCACAGCCGGCCGTTGTAGTCCACGTGCCGGGTCTTCAGCGCGACCCGGGCGAACTTGCCCACCAGGTAGGTCTTCTCGGAGAACAGGCTGGCCCCGCCGAGCATCCCGAACGCGTCCCGGCCGTGCTCGGCCTGGATCCGGTTGATCTCGGCGACGGTGAAGTCCAGCGCCTCCTCCCAACTCGCCTCCCGGAACGGCTCGTCGCGGCTGCGGCGCACCAGCGGCGCGGTCAGCCGGTCCGGGTGGTTGACCTGCTGGTAGGCGTTGATCCCCTTGGGGCACAGCCGCATCCGGTTGATGTCGTGGTTGCGCGGCTCGACCCCGAACACCTTGCCGCGGGCGTCCACCCGCAGGTACATGCCGCACTGGACGCCGCAGAAGCAGCAGTGCGTGGGGACGAGGGTCTGCTCGGTCTGGTCGGCCCGCCAGGCGGCGGCGGGCAGGCCGCCCGCGTCGCGGAAGTTGCGGGTGCCGAGCGGGGCGACGCTCGGGTCCAACGGGACGTGCTCGGTGCTCACTTGAACCCCCGCTTGACGTTCGACAGGTAGGCGGTGCCGCGCAGCACCCGCTTGCAACGGGGGCAGTACTCGGCCCACTCGTCGAAGCCCAGCTTCAGGTCGCGCATGGTGGCGCGCAGGTTGTCCACCGCCGCGACGGTGTCGATCGGCTGGCCGCAGCGCTTGCAGGGCTGCAGCTCCTGGGCGTCCGAACCCTGGCGCCGGGCCGTGTACTTGAACAGCTGCATGCCGACCGCGGCCGGGCGCTGCACGATGTGGAAGAACTTGCCGAACGGCAGGTAGACCAGGGTCAGCACGACCGAGGCCATGTGCAGGATGGCCAGGAACTCGTAGCCGCCGCCGTGCAGGAACATCTCGGAGAAGGTCAGCAGCAGGCCGGTGACCGAGATGGTGACCAGGGCCAGCAGCGGCAGGAAGTCGTAGCCGAAGCGCTGGCCGGTGGTCGCGGCGCGGTCGCGCATCCGCCGCCACAGGAAGTAGCCGGCGCCGCCGATCACCATCACGGCGGCCAGGTCCAGGCCGTGGTAGAGCGCCCAGCCGAGGAAGCTGCCGGAGTCGAAGCCGAACAGCCTGAAGCCCCACAGGCGCATCTCGTAGCCGGGGCCGGCCGCGCTGGCGGAGGTGAAGGTGAACCAGCCCCAGGTCAGCGGGAAGGTGATCGCCGCGGCCAGCAGGCAGCCCCAGAAGATCAGCTGGTGGGCGGCCCAGCGGGCGTGCGAGCGGGCGCCGAGGAACTTCTGGAAGCCCAGGTAGGTGGCGATCATCTTCGGCAGCGCGGCGGGCGAGCGCTTCAGGTTGTCCCAGGACAGCGCGGCCTTCCAGCCCTGCACGAACAGCCGGCGGGCGGCGGGCGCGGAGACCCACACCACGTAGCGGTAGACCACGCCGAAGGTGAGGAACACCGAGGCCACCGCGTACGGGACCAGCGCCGAGTCGAAGTCCCGCAGGAGCCGGCTGCCCAGCACGATCGCCACCACCAGCAGCACGCTCGCCGCCGCGGCGATCAGCGAGGCCCGGGCCGCCGTCGACCGGGTCGCCGAGGCCACCACCCCCGCCGCGCCGTCCTCGGTCCGACTGCTCCCGGTCGGTCTGCCCTGCGGGGGCGGCGCTGTCCCGGCCACGCGCACTCTCCTAGCGCTCGACGAGCCACTCGATCTGACGTTCTCTCAGCCGGACGCTAGCGACGCGCCGGGAGGGGCGCCCGCCCGCTGCGCCGCACGCGGCGCGTCGCTGGGCCGTCCGGGTGAACGGGCGGGGCGCCCGACCCGCGGACGGCCCGGGGGCGGCTCAAATGCCTTGCCGTCGGTCGGTGCGTACCGGAATGATCCTCCGCATGTCCGCGCACCCGAACGGCCTCCCGCCCGCTCCGCCCGCCGACTGGGCCGAGATCAACCGCAGCAACTGGGACGACCGGGTGCCGCTGCACGTCGGCGGCCGGTTCTACGACGTCCCCGGTTTCACGGCCGGGGCGGACACCCTCGTCGACTTCGAGCTCGCCGAGGTCGGCGACGTCACCGGGAAGCGGCTGCTGCACCTGCAGTGCCACATCGGGCTGGACACCCTGTCCTGGGCCCGGCGCGGGGCCGAGGTGACGGGGCTGGACTTCTCGGCGCCCGCGGTCGCCGAGGCCGCGAGGCTCGCGGCGGCGATCGGTGCCGGCACGGCGCGGTTCGTCGTGTCGGACGTGTACGAGGCCGCCGAGGCGCTGGACGGGCGGACCTTCGACGTGGTGTACACGGGGCGGGGCGCGCTCAACTGGCTGCCCGACCTGGCGCGCTGGGCGCGCACGGTGGCGCGGCTGGTGGAGCCCGGCGGGTTCGTCTACCTGGCGGAGTTCCACCCGGTGTCGGAGCTGGTCGAGGACGACCCGGGCGTGCTGGTGGAGGACTACTTCCTGCGCGGCGCCCAGGTCGTCGACGCGCCCGGCAGCTACGCGGACCCGGCGGCCGAGCTGGCCTCGCCCCGGACGGTGCAGTGGCGCCACGGCGTGGGCGACGTGGTCAGCGCGCTGGCGGCGGCCGGGCTGCGGCTGGAGTTCCTGCACGAGCACGCGCACGGGCACTTCCGGCTGCCGGCCGGCCCGCGCATCCCACTGGTGTACTCGCTGCGGGCCGCCCGGCCGCTCTGACCGTCACGCGCCGACCGCCGGCCGGCCGTCAGCCGAGCGCCGTGACGGCCGCCCGGAGGACCTGCGGGCGGGCCAGCAGGTCGGTGCTGTCGGCCCACTGGTCGACCGAGCCGGTCAGCGGGCGGTCGCGCAACTCCGGTGCGGTGACCGTCCGTTGCAGCGCCCGGGCGAAGCGGTCGGCGTGCAGGACCAGGTACGGGCGGCCGTGGTAGCGGCGCCGGGCCGGGTCGATCGGCCCGGTCAGCCCGAGCGCGTTGTGCGCGCGGGCCGCGGCCTCGTACGCCTCGCACAGGTGCCGTTCGCGGGCCGCCGGGTCGGGTGCGGCCAGCGCGGCGCGCAGGGCGGGCGCCAGGTCGCGGGCGGTGTCGAGGCGGGCGAAGGCGCTGCCGAACCACTTGCCGTACGGGGCGTAGCGGCGGTCCATCAGGAAGGCCAGCCGCATCACCTCGCGCACCAGGCGGGCGGTGACCAGGGCCGCGCCGAGGTCGTCGCCGCTCTCGGCGCAGCGGCCGGGGAACGCCTCCTCCTGGGCGATCCGCTGCCACTGGCAGGCCAGCAGGTGGCGCCAGACCTGGTCGGGGTACCAGCGCAGGCGCTCGCGGGCGGCGGTGAGGGTGCCGGGGCCGTCGTGGAAGACCCGTCCGCCGGTGAACTCGGCGAGCCGCTGCTGCGGGAGGGCCAGCCAGTCGAGCGGACCGGGACCGTCGCCGGGGGTGCCGTCGGCCCAGGCGGCGGCGGGCGGGCCGAGGCGCTCGGCGAGCCAGCCGGGCAGGTCGCGGACGGTGACCCGGTGCTCGATCGGACCGCCGGCGGGGGCCGGTTCCAGGTGGCTGACCGGGTCGTCCGGGTTGCCGGTGGCGCGGTAGTGGGTGGACCAGCCGCGGATCTCGCCGGGCAGCCGGGCGGCGAGCAGTTCGCGGACCGCCCGGCCGTGCCGCCGCGCGTCGGCGGGGGCGAGGAAGAGCTCCAGCCGCGGCCCCCAGTCGTGGTCGGCGGAGCGGGCGGTGTCGAAGCCGAGCACCTCCGACCCGGCGCCGATCCGGGCCGCCGCGTACCGCAGCCCCGGCTGGGCCTCGGCCAGCAGCGGACGGACCCCCTCCTCGTACAGCGCCCGGGCCAGGTCGAGCCCGGGGACGAACGGCGGGCCGGCGGGTTCGGGGGCTGGTGCCGGTCCGGGTGCGGGTGCCGGTCCGGGTGCGGGTGCCGGTCCGGGTGCGGATGCGGATGCGGATGCGGTCATGCGGCCCACTGTGGCAAGCGGGGCCGGGCCGGGCCAGCGTTTATCGTCCGGGCGCGGTGGCGGGTCAGCCGACCGGGGCCGGGCGGCTGCCGGTGCGGTGGGCGGGCGCCGGCTCGGGCACCGCGGCCCGTGCGGAGACGGCGGGCTTGGCGGGCCCGTCCCGCCCCCGCCGGATCGGCACGGCGAGCAGCAGCGCGAGGGTGAGCAGGGCGTACGCGCTGCCGCCGAAGAAGCTGCCCGGGCCTCGGCCGTCGGGGTGCCAGAGCCACACCATGCCGCTGGAGATGACGAGTTGGAGCAGCCAGCACAGGGTGAGCAGCAGGCGACGGCCACGGGTGCGGTCGAGGGCGGCGTCGGCCAGGACGACCAGGGCGGGCAGCATCCAGACCAGGTGGTGCACCCAGGTGATCGGGCTGACCAGGCAGCAGGCGATCCCGGTGAGGCTGTACGCGGCGAGGCTGTCGCCGGCGGCGTCGGCGCGGCGCAGGCGGTACGCCCAGAGCCCGAGGACCACCAGCGCGGCGGCCACCCACAGTGCCCGGCCGGGGAGTTGGGGGCCGAGCCGGGCGATCAGCCCCTGCAGGGACTGGTTGGACATGTTGGCGAAGCCGCCGACCCGGTCGGTGTCCCACAGCGTGACGGTCCAGAACTGGCGGGAGACCCCGGGAGCGAACAGGAAGCCCGCGCCGGTGGCGCCCAGCGCGGTGCCGGTGGCGGTCGCCGCGGCCCGCCAGCGGCGGGTGAGCAGCAGGTGGACGATGAACAGGGCCGGGGTCAGCTTGATCGCCGCGGCCAGTCCGGTGCCGACTCCGGCCAGCAACCGCCAGCGGCTGTCGGCGAATCGGCGACCGGTCAGCTGGTGGTCGGCGAACACCAGGGCGACCAGCAGCAGATTGACCTGCCCGAAGCTGAACGTGTCCCGGACGGGGTTGCTGAGCGCGCACAGGCAGGCCGCGAGACCGAAGGCGTACCAGCGGCACCAGCCCCGGCGGCGGGCGATCGGATCGACCAGCCAGTACAGCAGCAGAGCGGTGGCGACGGCGGACAGCGCGACCCCGACCGCGATCGCCGGATGCCAGCCGAGCAGCCGCATCGGCAGCATGCAGACGGCGGCGAACGGCGGATAGGTGAACCCGTAAACGGTGCCGGGCCGGACGTAGTCGTACAGCTGCCCGGTGCCGGCCCAGTGGCGGACCGTGCCGTAGTACACGCCGATGTCGAACCACCCGCGATGACCCGGGATGACGGCCAGCACCAGGGCGGTGACGAGAACGGACACGACGAGGACGGCGGTCCTGGCGGTGGTGGTGCCGCGGGTCAGCACACCGGCTGCCTTTCCTGGAGGGTGGTTCGGATGATGGCCGGTGGCACGGCAATATCCGACCGGGCAGCCGGGCCGGGCTCCGCGCGAACGGCGGTCGCCGCACCGCCGGTCACGCCGGCTGCCTCGCCGGGAAGGCGACCTGCTGTTCCGCCAGGAAGACGGCGGCCGCCCCGACGGCGAGGCCGCCCGCGGCGAGCACCAGTTCGGCGGCGTCCGGCTCGAAGCCGTCCGGCATGACGGTGAACGCGATTGCCGCGCAGGCGAGTTCGACGGCCCGGCGGGTGGTCGCGGCGCGCACCGCGAAGGCCGCCGGGACGACGCACCACAGCGCGTACCAGGGGCGGAAGGCCGGACCGAGGACGACCAGGGCGCCGAATCCGAGCGCCAGGGCCGTCAGCGGTTCGCTCGCCCGACGGGCGACCCGAACCGCCAGCAGGCCGAGCACCCCCACCGCGAGCGCCAGCCCCAGCAGCCTGGCCCCGGCCACCGGACCCTCCGGGGCGACGCCGACCAGCCTGGCGACCAGTCGGCCGAGACTGCTGCTCGGCGACCAACTGTGGTCAGTGGCAGGGGCGGTGAGCGCGGCGACCCAGCCGTAGCCGGTACCCGCCGTGGCGGTGACGGCGGCCGTGGTCACGGCGGCAACCGCCGCCATCGCCACGCCGGACCGGATCCCGCGCCACCACCCGCCCGGCCCGCCCGCCACCCCGCCCCGGACGGCGGCCGGCCGACCCCGCCGAGCGAACCGGCGGCGTTCTCCTGCGAGTTGCTCCGCTCGCGGCGGCACGGCCCCGGTGGCCGGCCTGTTCCGGCTGCGGGTGGGTTCGGTGCCGCCGTGGGCGGTGAGCCACCAGGCGGCGGGGAGGGCGAGTGCGGCGGGGGCCTTGACCAGGGCGGCGAGGGTGATCAGGGTGGCGGCGAGGAGCGGTCGGGAGCGGGTGGCGGCGAGCAGGCCGGTGACCATCAGGGCGAGCGGGACGGCGTCGTTGTGGGCGCCCGCGATCAGGTGCAGCAGGACCAGCGGGTTGAGCGCGCCCAGGCGCAGCGCGGCGGCGGGGTCGGTGCCCAGGCGGCGGGCGAGGGCGGGCAGCAGGGCGGTGAGGGCGGCGACGGCCAGGACGGCGCCGAGGCGCAGCAGCAGGGTGCCCGCGTACGGGTGGTCGGCGAGCGGGGCGGCGGCCCGGGCCAGCAGCAGGAAGCCGGGGCCGTAGGGGGCGGGGCTGTGCTGCCAGACGGGGGGCACCTGTTGGGCGGTCTGGCCGCCGAGCGCGGCCGGGCCGTCGGCGTAGACGTCCAACCCGGCCGCCCGCATGGCGCCTTGGGCGAGGTAGCTGTAGACGTCGCGGCTGAACAGCGGGGGCAGGAGCAGCAGCGGGGCCGCCCACCAGGCCAGGGTCGCGGTCAACCAGCGGGTGGTGGGCGGCGGTTGGCCTTCGGCGGCGCGGCTCGTGCTGCGGCGGCCGGGGGTGCCGAGCAGCAGCCAGGCGGCGGTGAGGACGGTCAGGCCCGCGAAGACCAGGACGGTGCCCGCTCCGCCGGAGGCGCGCAGCGCGGGGCCGGTGCTGGCGGCGGGCAGGGCGCCGGAGGTGAGTCCGCCGGCGGCGAGGGCGAGCGAGCCCAGGAGTCCGAGCCACCGGTACCGGCTCGGGTAGGCGTTCGCGCCCGTGTTCGGCATGCCGGGAACGCTGGCAGAGCGGCGTGGCCCCCGGGGGAAGGGTCGGCGTCCGCCGGGTGGCCGGGGGGCGTCCGGATCCCGCTGTGCGCAGGCCGCGACGGTGGTCCGGCGAAGGCGGCTCCGAGCGGCCGAACCCGGCATTCAGCAGGTGCACATCTGGTCTCCCTCGGCCGGTCACCTCAGGGCCAGGCGGGTCGGGGAGACATACGGGTGCCGCCCGTGGCCGGTGCCGCCCGAACGGCGGCCCGGGTGCGAGCGCCCGTGTCGTTGCGTGTCGTCCCGCGCCTTCCGTCGCCACCCTACCGCGCCCCGAGATCCCCGGAGAGTCCCGCCATGACCACTGCCCCCGCCCGTGCCGGACAGATCCCCGCCCAGCCTTCCCGGCGGTCGGCGAATCGGCCCGCCGAGCCCCAACAGCCCTCGTACCAACTGGCGTTCGCCCGGACCGCGGAGGACGTACGGGCCGCCCAGCGGTTGCGCCACCGGGTGTTCGCGGACGAGATGGGCGCGGTGCTGGACTCGCCGCTGCCCGGTCTGGACGCCGACCCGTTCGACGAGTTCTGCGACCACCTGCTGGTGCGCGAGCAGCCCTCCGGCGAGGTGATCGGCACGTACCGGCTCCTGCGTCCCGAGCAGGCGCGCCGCGCGGGCCGGACGTACTCCGACACCGAGTTCGACCTGGCCCGGCTCGGCGGGCTGCGGGACGGGATGGTGGAGGTCGGGCGGTCCTGCATCGCCGAGGCGCACCGCGGCAACGGCGCGGTGATCAACCTGATGTGGGGCGGCATCGCCCGCTACATGACCGCCACCGGCAACGCCTGGCTGGCGGGCTGCTGCTCGGTGCCGCTGGCCGACGGCGGGGCGACCGCCGCCGGGGTGTGGGACACCGTCTCGGCCAAGTACCTGGCGCCGCCGCAGTACCGGGTCGCCCCGCTGCGCCCGTGGTCGGCCGAGGGGGTGGCCCGGACCGGCCGCACGCCCGTCCCGGCGCTGCTGCGCGGCTACCTGCGGCTGGGGGCCTGGGTGTGCGGCGAGCCTGCGTACGACCCGGACTTCAACGTGGCGGACCTGTACGTGCTGCTGTCGCTGGAGCGCACCGACCCGCGCTACCTGCGGCACTTCCTGGCGGCCGCGGCGGACCTGCCGGTCTCGGCGATCATCGGCGGGACGGCGGGGGCCGCCCCGGGCGCCGGTGCCGGTGCCGGTGCCGGCGCACCGGGGACGGCGGGCGGGGCCGGGCGCGGAACGGCCACGGCGGCATGAGCGCCTGGCTGCCGACCGCGCCGTGCACGCCCGGCGCGTGCGTGAGCGTCGCCGGGCCCCGGACGGCCCTGCCGCACCGGGTGCTGCGGCTGGCGTGCTGCCTGGCGGTGCTGGCCGCCGGGCTGCTGGCCACGCCGCTGGTGCGCGCGCTGGCGTGGCTGCCCGCGGGGCGGCTGGCGCGCTGGTGGGCGCGGCTGCTGCTGGCCTCGCTGGGCGTGCGGGTGCGGTCGACGGGTGCGCCGGGGCGGCGGGAGGGCGGTTCGCTGCTGGTGGCCAACCACATCTCCTGGCTGGACGTCCTGCTGGTCGCGTCGGTCCGTCCGGGCCGGATGCTGGCCAAGACCGAGGTGGGCCGCTGGCCGGTGCTCGGCCCGCTGACTTCCTGGGGCGGCACCATCTTCATCGACCGGGACCGGCTGCGGGCGCTGCCGGGCACGGTGGAGGAGATCGCGGCGGCGCTGCGCCGGGGCCAGCGGGTGGTGGTCTTCCCGGAGGGGAGCACCTGGTGCGGGCGCGGCGGCGGGCGGTTCCGTCCGGCGCTGTTCGAGGCGGCGGTGCGGGCCGACGTCCCCGTGCAGCCGCTGGCGCTGCGCTACCTCGACGGGGACGGGCGGGCCAGCACCGCACCGGCCTTCGTCGGGGAGGACGGGCTGCTGGCCTCGCTGTGGCGGGTGGTGTCGGCGCGGGGCCTGACCGCGGAGGTCGAGTTCCTGCCGCAACTGCCGCCCGCGCTGTTCCCGGGGCGGCGGCTGTTGGCGGCGGCGGCGCAGCGGGTGGTGGACCGGCGGCGGCGCCCGCAGGACGCCGCGGATCCGGGCCCGGCGGGCCGCGCGGCCTGCTCCGTGCGCCCCGGCGGACCCGCGGCCGGAGCCCCGGTCGACCGGCTGGTCGACCGGCTGGTCGACCGGCCGGGCGGCGTCCGGCTGCCGCTCCCGGCGGAGGTGGGGCGGTAGCGGGGCGGCGGCCGGGCGGGCCGGTGGAGCGCCTCCCGTATGATCGGGCGGGTTCAGGAAGGGCGAGGAGGTGCTCGATGCAGGTGGACGACGAGGCCGTCGGCGCGGTGTTGAACCGGCTGCGCCGGGCACAGGGCCAGCTGGCCGGCGTGATCGCGATGATCGAGGCCGGGCGCGACTGCAAGGACGTGGTGACCCAGCTCGCCGCCGTGTCGCGCGCGTTGGACCGGGCCGGCTTCAAGATCCTCGCCAGCGGCATGCGCCAGTGCCTCGCGGAGGCCGAGGAGGGGGCCGCCCCGATGACCGAGGCGGAACTGGAGAAGATGTTCCTCACCCTGGCGTGAAGGCCCGGGCGTCCGAGCACCCGGGCGCCCGGTCGTCGGAGCCACCCGGGCCGTCGGCCCGGCCCGGCCCGTACCGCGGGTCAGGCGAGGGCCAGGAAGAGCTTCTCCAACTCGGCCTCGCTCATCGGGGCGGTGCCTTCGTCCGCCTCGGCCATGCACTGGCGCATGCCGCTGGCCACGATCTTGAAGCCGGCCCGGTCCAGTGCCCTGGAGACGGCGGCGAGCTGGGTCACCACGTCCTTGCAGTCGCGCCCGGCCTCGATCATCGCGATCACGCCGGCCAGCTGGCCCTGTGCCCGGCGCAGCCGGTTCAGCACCGCGCCGACGGCCTCGTCGCCCACCTGCATCGGTCTCCTCCTCGTCCTCGGCGGGCTCCGGTCGTCGCCCGCCCCCGTGTTCCGTGCCACGCACCGTGACGTTCTACTGATACCCCCGCCCGTATCAACCCGCCCGGCGGACGGCGCATTCCCCCGCCCGCCGGACTCCCCCGCCCTCCCGGCGCCGCGCCGCGGTCAGGCCGCGGCCTCCCAGGCGCCGTAGCCGCCGAGCAGGTCGGAGGTCAGCGGGTGGCCGTGGTGGCGCAGCAGGCTGGCCGCGATGGAGGAGCGGTGGCCGCCGGCGCAGTGCACGACGACGGGGCGGTCCTGCGGTATCTCGGCGAGCCGGTGCGGGAGTTCGGCCAGCGGGAGGTGGACGGAGCCGGGGATGTGCCCGTCGGCGCGCTCGCCCTCGCCGCGGACGTCGACGACCAGCGGGGGTTCGGCCCCGGCGAGTTCGGCGCGCAGGTCGGCGACGGTGCGGCGGGGGGCCTGGCGCATCTGCCCGGGGACGCCGCGGAAGGCGGTCTCGGGGTCGGCGAGGTAGCCGGCGACGCGGTCGAAGCCGATCCGGGCGAGCCGGGTGACGGTCTCCTGCTCGCGGCCCTCGGGGGCGATCACCAGCAGCGGCCAGGCCGGGTCGAGGACGGTGCCGGCCTGCTCGGCGAAACGCCCGTCGGCGGGGACGTTGACGGATCCGGCGAGGTGCCCGGCGGCGAACTCCAGCGGGTCGCGGGCGTCGACCACGACGGTGCCGGTCTCGGCGCGGCGGGCGAGGAACGTCTCGGCGTCCAGCGGGACGGCGAGGGCGGCGGCGTCGAACAGCTCGCGGTCGCGGCGGTTGAGGTCGGCGTCGTAGCCGAAGTAGCCGGGGGCGGCGGGCTGTCCGGCGGTGACGATGCTCACGAACTCGTCCTCGGTCATCGGCGCGCAGGCGTAGTTGGTGGCGCGCTGCTGCCCGATGGTGGACTGCCGCTCGGTGGACAGGTTCTTGCCGCAGGCGGATCCGGCGCCGTGCGCGGGGAAGACCCGGACCTCGTCGGGCAGCGCCATCAGCTTGCGCTGGACGCTGTCGTAGAGCATCCGGCCGAGCTCGTCGGCGGTGACGCCCGCGGAGGCCAGCAGGTCGGGGCGGCCGACGTCGCCGATGAACAGCGCGTCACCGGTGAGCACCCCGTACGGGACGGCGTCGGCCTGCTCGCGGACCAGGACGCTGACCGATTCGGGGGTGTGGCCGGGCGTCTCGACGATCTCCAGGACGACCTCGCCGAGGCTGATCCGCTCACCGTCGGCGAGCTTGCGGATCGGGTACTCGGTCTCGGCGCGGCGGCCGTAGCCGATCCAGGCGCCGGTGCGGTCGGCGAGTTCGAGGTGGCCGGAGAGGAAGTCGGCGTGGAAGTGGGTGTTGATGACGCCCTCGACGGTGAAGCCGCGGGCCTCGGCCTCGGCGAGGTACTCGTCCACGTCCCGGCGCGGGTCGACCACCACGGCGCGGCCGGTGGTCTCGTCCGCGATCAGGTACGAGGCCTGGGAGAGGCAGTCGAGGTAGTACTGGGCGAAGAACACGGGAGTCCTCTTCTCTGCGTGGGGCGCGCGGCGGGGGCGCGTTCGAGGGTGGTGGCGGGTGCGGGCGCCGTACCGGCGGGCGCGGGCGCCGTACTGGCGGGCGCGGTCGCCGGCCGGGGCGGCCCGGGGTGGACGCCGCGCACGGACCTGCGGGTTTCGATACCCCCGTAGGTATTATTACAGGCAGTTCTCCGCCAGGAGGTCCGGCTGGCTCATACCGGTGGGGGTATATGCTCGATACCAACGATATACCCCCGCCGGTATCTTCCCGAGGACGGCCAGCCGCCCGGGACCCGCCGGAACCCCCGTACCGCCCGCCCGTTCCCAGGAGGACACCGTGGCCTGGACCCCCCAGCCGCCCGCGCCCGCGCAGATCCACCCCGCCGAGGCGCAGCGCCTGGCCGCCGCCGGCGAGGCGCTGCTGCTCGACGTGCGCGAGCCCGAGGAGCACGCCGAACTGCACGCGCCCGGCGCGCTGCTGCTCCCGCTCGGCGACCTCGGCACCCCCCGGAGCCCGGACGCTGTGCGGGCCGCGGCCGGCGGACGGCTGGTGCTGGCGGTGTGCCGCTCCGGCCACCGGTCGCAGACGGCCACCGAACTGCTGAACGCGCACGGGGTGCCGACCGTGAACGTGGTGGGCGGCATGCGCGCCTGGCTCCGGGACGGGCTGCCCGTGCACCGGGACGGGTGTCGCTGCGGCGGCGCGATATGAGCACCGTCCTGCTCGCCCTGGTGGCCGGCGCGGTGGTCGGCCTGGCGCTGGGCGGACTCGGCGGCGGCGGCAGCATGCTGGCCGTCCCCGCGCTGATCTACCTGATCGGGCTGACGCCCGGCACCGCGACCACCGCCAGCCTGCTGATCGTCGCCGTGACCTCGCTCACCGGCCTGCTCGCCCACGCCCGGGCCGGACGCGTCCGCTGGCGCGAGGGCCTGCTGTTCGGCGCGGCCGGACTGCCGTTCGCCGCCCTCGGCGGGGCCCTCTCCCGCCACCTGCCCGGCCCCGCCCTGACCGCCGCGTTCGCGCTGCTGGCCGGACTGGCCGCCTGGCGGATGCTGGCGGGCGGACGGCGCGGCGGACCGACCTCGGACGGGCGTGCCTCGAACGGACGAACGGACGGGCGGACGGGCGGTGACGCCGGCGGCACCGGTGACGCCGGCAGTACCGGTGGCGCCGGTCGCGCGCCCGGCGTCGGGCTCGCGGCGGAACTGCCCTCCGCCCTCGGGTCGGCGGCGGTCGCCCGACTGCTGCCCGGGGCCGCCGCCGGCGCGGTGCCCGGCGGCGCGGGCACGGCCGTGATCGTCGCCGCCGAGACCGTCCCCGCACGGACGAACCTCGACGTGTGCCCGCTCCCGGCGACCGCCGGGCCCGCCGCAGACTCCGACACCGGGTCGGCGCTGCGGGCGCCCGTCCCGGCGCGGCGGGCCGCGCTGGCGGGTGCCGGGCTGGGGGCGGCGACCGGGGTGCTGGGCGTCGGTGGCGGGTTCCTCGCGGTGCCCGCGCTGGTCTCCTTCCTGCGCTTCCCGATGGCCGAGGCGATCGCGACCAGCCTGCTGGTGATCACCCTGAACTCGCTGGCCGCGCTGCTGCCCCGGCTGGGCGCGTCCGCCGAGATCCCGTGGTCGACGGTGGGCCCGTTCGCCGCCGCCGCGGTGCTCGGCGCCTGGGACGGCAAGCGGCTCGCCGCGAAGCTGTCCGGCCGCACGCTGCAACGGCTGTTCGCCGGGGCGCTGCTGGCGGTCGCCGCCCTGATGCTGGTGGACGCCGTGCTCTGACGCCCCCGGCCGTACCGCCCCGACGCCGCTCACCTGCGGTGACGCGGCTCGCCCGGCCTTTCCGGTTCCCCGCGCCGCTCAGGCATCCTTGGGGACTCCCCCGCCTTCCCGCTCTCCCCGCCCGGCCCGTCCGTACGCGCCGGGGCCGTCCTCCCCCGAAGGGTTCACCGCTCCGATGACCACGCCCCTGTCCGTCGACCAGCTCCAGCCCCGCCTGCACCAGCTGACCGTCATAGACGTCCGCTCGCCCGGCGAGTTCGCCGGCGGCCACATTCCCGGCGCCCACAACGTGCCGCTCGACCAGCTGGCCCAGGCCCTGCCCGCGCTGCGGGCCGCCGCCGAGCGCGGTGACGAGCTGGCCGTCGTCTGCGCCTCCGGCTCCCGCGCCCTGAACGCCTGCGAGCAGCTCGCCTCGGCCGGCGTGCAGGCGCTGCTCATCGACGGCGGCACCTCCGCCTGGACGGCCAACGGCGGCCCGCTGAACCGGGTGCCCGGCCAGAAGCCCCGCTGGGCGATGGACCGGCAGGTCCGGCTGGTGGCCGGTTCGCTGGTGCTGGCCGGCATCGTCGTGGACGTGGCCGTCCCCGGCGTGCGCTGGGTCTCCGCCGCGGTGGGCGGCGGCCTGCTGTTCTCGGCCGTCAGCAACACCTGCACGATGGGCTCGCTGCTGGGCAAGCTCCCGTACAACCGCCCGCGCGACTCCGGCGCCGCGCTCGACGCGACGCTCACCGCGCTGCGCGACGGCGGCAAGTGACGGAACCGACCTGACGGATCGTCAACTCGCCTTCCGCTGCTGACGACCCGGCCCCCGATCCCCTCCCCGTGCGGAGCGGGACCGGGGGCCGGCGCGCGCACCGGCCGTACGGGCGGGGTCAGCGATCGGCGGCCGCGCCCTGCGGGGCCGGGGCGGACGTGTCCGTGCCGGCCGTCGGGGTGCAGGAAGCGGCGGGGGCCGGGGTGTTGTAGTGGCTGGCCAGCCAGAAGCCGGCCAGCAGGCCCGCCACGCCGAGCGCCTTGTGGCGGTTGCGCTTCCACCACGAGGGCGTGCCGGCGGCCATGAACCGCAGTTGGGTGAAGTCCGGGTGCTCACTGGGTGGTGCGTCCTTGAACATTCCCATCGCGGATGATCCTCCTCTCGCGTCGGGGAGTTCATGACCATACGCCCGGTTCCGCCCTGACCGCAGGCAATTAATCCCGATTCAGGGGCCCACGCGCGCCCCCGCGCGCCCCCCTTGCGCGCCGGGCGGCATGGCCCGGACGGCGTGGCCCGGACGGAACTCCGGGCCGGGCCCCGGCCGGGCTCACCAGTGCGCGGGGCGGGTCAGGGCGGCGCCGAGGCGGGTGGTCGAATCGCCCTTGGCGGCGTTGAGTTGGGCCCGGGCGAGGAACAGCGCGCCGGTCAGGTCGGCGCCCCGCAGGTCCGCGTCCCGCAGGTCGGCCCCGATCAGGTCGGCGTCCCGCAGGTCCGCGCCCGACAGGTCGGCCGCGATCAGGTAGGCGCCGCGCAGGTTCGCCCCGCGCAGGTCCGCGCCGCGCAGGCGGGCCCCGATCAGGTCGGCGCCCCGGTGGTTGCGCTTCTTGCCGGGCAGCGCGTTGCGGGTCAATTCGCTGGCTCGGAGCAGGAGTTCGTTCGCCCCGGCCCGGATGCCGGGCAGGTCGGCGGCGGCCAGCGCGGCCGCGTCCCGGCGGGTCAGCTCCTCGATCCCGTCGAACGTCCGGCGCAGTTCGGCGTGCACCGGCCGGGCCTTCGGCAGCTCCAGTGCCTCGGCCAAGTACCAGAGCAGCTCGTGGAGTTGGCGCATCACCGGGAACGTCTCGAACATCTGCCGGGCGGTGTCCCGGTCCTCGCGCCAGCTGCGTCCGCCGAAGGTGTGCCGGGAGACCTTCTGCCCGGCCCCGAAGCAGTCGAAGACCGTGCAGCCCTGGTAGCCGCGTTCGCGCAGCTCCGGGTGGATCCCGCAGCGGTGGTCGGCCTGCAGGTTGCGGCAGGGCGTGCCCGCGTCCTTGTTCGCCGCGAAGTCGGCGGACTTGGCGAAGGGCAGGGCGACGCAGCACAGTCCGAAGCAGGCGGAGCAGTCGGCGAGCAGGTCGAGTCGACGGCCGGTAGGGGCGGGGTGCTGCTGGTCGGTCACGGTGCGGGTTCTCCTGTGGCGGGGGTGGCGGTCTCGCTCCATTCTCCCCGCCCGTCCGGCCCGGCCCGTCCCGGCGGCCCTGCTTCCCCCGCTCCGGCGGTCCTGTCCAGGCCATCTGCTCCCTCCCGCCCCTCCCGCCTCTCCCATCCCTCCCGGACGGGCCGCCGGGGCCGATTCGGTGGGCAAAAGGGCAAGGGCCGGCAAAAAACCTCGCTCCCACCGGAATTCGTACCGCGTCGGGTTCGGGTGCGGGCGGTTCGGCCGAGTATGGTGCGGTCCCCGGGTGCGGATCATCCGGGCGACGGCACACCGAGCCGTGCGGCACGGCGATGCGTCGTGCCCGCCGACGGCTCCACGGGGGACGCGGCGAGGGAGGGATCACGGGTGCGGCCCGATTCGGCGGGCGGCGACTCGACGGATTCGCTGCTTACGGCTGCCTCCGCGGCACTGCGGGTGGACCGCGAGGCGCTGGTCGGCGCCCTGCTCGACCAGCTGCCCGTCGCGCTGGCGGTGCTCGACGGCGAGCTGCGCTGGCGCTACCTGAACCCGCCGTTCCAGCAGGTCACCGGGGTGTCGCCGACGGCCGTGCTCGGGCACGCCGTCACCGATCCGGACCGGGCGCTCCCGCGCGTCCTGGCCGACGGGCGGCCCCGCTCGGGGACGTTCGCCGGGCGCGCCGCCGACTTCCGCCGGCTGGAGGTGGCGGGCGCGCCGACCGGGGCGCTGGTCGTGCTGCCCGGCGGCGCCGACACCCACCGGGCGGAACTCGAACGCGTCCGGGCCAGGTTCGCCAAGCTGGAGGCCGGGTCGGAGCGGATCGGCACCACCCTCGAACCGGACACCACCTGCGCGGAGCTCGCCGCGTTCGCCGTCCCCGACTCCGCCGACCTCGCCCTGGTCGACGTGCTGCCGCTCGACACGCCCGACGCCGCCTCCGGCACGGCCGGCACCACCTCCGCGACACGCCCGGCCGCCGGCACCGGGCCCGCCGCCGGCACCGTTCTCGGTGCGGACCGGCCGCGCCCCCGACTGCGCCGGGCCGCTGCGGTCGGCCCGGCCACCGCGGCCACCCGCGTCGGTTCGACCCGCGGGGAGCGGGCGCCGCACCCGCCGGACGCCCGGCCACCCGTACCGACCGGCGGGACGGTGCGGCACCGCCCCGGTTCGGTGACCGCCCGGGCGCTCGCCGAGGGCCGTCCGGTGGTGGCCAACCTGCTGTCCGGCGCGGAACTCGCGACGCTCGCACCGGACGACGACGCGCTGTCCGCCTGCCGGGCCGCCGGGGTCGACTGCCTGCTCGCGGTGCCGCTGACCGCCCGCGGGCGGCCGATCGGAGTGCTCACCCTGGCCCGGGCGCACGGCGGTTCGCTCGGCTTCACCGACGAGGACACCGAACTGCTCGCCGCCGTCGCCGGGCGCGCCGCGCTCACCCTCGACCACGCCCGGCGCTACGCCCGTTCGCAGAACACCGCCCTGGACCTCCAACGGGCCCTGCTCGCCGAGCCCGGCAGCCCGCACCCCAACCTCGAACTCGCCTCCCGCTACCTGCCGTCCGGGATCACCTCGGTGGTCGGCGGCGACTGGTACGAGACCGTGCGGCTGCCGTTCGGACGGACCCTGCTCGCGATGGGCGACGTGATGGGCCACGGCGTCGAGGCCGCCGTCGACATGAGCAACTACCGCTCCACGCTGCGCTACGTCGCCGCGATGGACCTGCCGCCGCACCGGATCCTGCGCCAACTCGACGCGCTGATCGCCGAACAGGAGAACGCCCGCCCGGCGACCTGCGTCCTGGCCCTCGCCGACCCGGCCCGCGCCCGCTGGACCCTCGCCGGCGCGGGCCACCTGCCGCCCGCGCTGCTCACCTCGCACGCCACCGAGCTGATCGGGGTACCGACCGGCCCGCCCCTGGGCACCGGCGTCGGCGGCTACGAGCAGACCACCATGGAACTGCGCGCGGACCACGCCCTCCTGCTGTACACCGACGGCCTGGTGGAGCGGCGCGGCGAGGACATCGACGTCTCGCTCGCCCGCCTGTCCGCCCTGCGGCTGCCCTCCGACGGCCCGCTCGACGCCCTGCTGGACGCCACCCTGGCCGCGCTGGCGCCGCAGGACGCCGAGGACGACATCGCCCTGCTGGCGGCCCGGGTCCGCCACCGGCCGTCCTGAGCCCGGCCCCCTCCGCTCCGCCCCCGGCGCCTGGTGCGCCACCGGCTGCCGCCCGGCGACCGCGGCCCCGGTCCGGGCCGGTCGGACGTCCGCCGCGCGCGCCGCAGGCCCAGTGGACCCGGTCGGCAAGCAGCGGACCGCCCCGCGAACCGATCGGCCGAACAGCCCGCGAGTCAATTCGGGAGTCGACCTGACAAACCGTCAGCCGCGCGTTCCGCC
This sequence comes from Kitasatospora sp. NPDC004272, assembly GCF_053603035.1. Lineage (NCBI taxonomy): Bacteria > Bacillati > Actinomycetota > Actinomycetes > Kitasatosporales > Streptomycetaceae > Kitasatospora > Kitasatospora sp. NPDC004272. The sequence continues at coordinate 24,239 of NZ_JBSGET010000054.1, forward strand.
GCCCCCGACGGGCCCGGGCGAGCCACCCCGGCCGCGCGGCTCGCCCGGGCCGCGTGAGCCGCGGGCCCGGCGGGCCCGGTCGGCGGCGTAGGCCGCGCCTGCGGCGAGGGCGATCAGGAGGGCGGTGGTGAGGCGTCCGCCGGCCAGGTCGAGGCCGAGGAAGAGGACGAACAGGAAGGCGGCGACCGGAAGCAGCAGGGCGAGCAGGGTCTGGCCGAGGACGGCGATGGTGGCGGTGCGGGCGTACTTCTCCTCGGGCTGCGGCGTGGCGGCGCCGGGGGCCTCTGCCGGCCAGTAGAAGGCGGTGGCGCGCCGGGCGAGGGCGGTGGTGGCGCGGACGTTGGCGCGCCCCATGACGGGGATCCACACCACGGGGCAGGCGAGTCCGACGACCACCAGCAGGGCGGTGCCGACCCAGCCCGCGATCCGGCGGACCGGGCCGCGGGGGTCCTCGCCGATGGCGACCAGCCCGAGCAGGTAGACCATCCGCCGGATCATGTCCAGCCGGGACGGGCGGGGCGGCGGTCCGGCTCTGGGCGCGGCGTCCTCCGCCGCGGTGGCGGCGAGCGCGGCGCGGGCCTCCGCGACGGTGGGGTACACGCCCTGGAGGACGAGGAGTTCGGCGCTGCGCTCGGTGCGGTCGCCGTCGACGCCGGCGAGGGTGGCGAGTTCGAGGACCATCCGGGCCTGGGCGAGCATCCCGGCGCAGAACGCCACCGGGACGAGCAGGACGAGCGGTCCGCCGACCACGCAGCCCTCGACCATGGTCAGCCGGATGCCGTGGGTGATGACGGCCGTGCGCCGTTCGGCGAGCGTCGCCGTCCCGGACAGCCCGGCCACCGCTTTCGCGGCCGGCGCCGACTCCTGGCGCACCGCCAGCTCGGCCAGGTGCTCGGGCAGCCGCACGGCGTCGTGCCGGACGGCCCGCCACAGCTCACCGGCCGCCCCGCCGCCGTCCACGCCCCCGTCCCCGTCCCGGGCCACGCCCTCGACGACAGCGCCGTCCGCGCCGCTCGCCGGGCCGTCGCCCGGCCCACCGACGGGCCCGGGCGTCGGCGGCTCGTCGGCGGGCTGCGTCGCTTCCCCTCCCGCGTGCTCCATCCCGCCAGCCTACTCGGACGAATCACCACAAAACACTCATGCAACAGCGTTCCGCCCGGGAAGCGCCGCCCGCCCCTTCCTCGCCCCGCCCGAGTCCGACATTCACACACCAGTGCGGAAATGGCGGCAGACGTTCGTCTCCGCGAAAGATCCCTTTGGCTGACCGCACGCCCGGGTTGGCCACAACGTTGGCATGCGAGTCGCCATCGTCACCGAGTCCTTCCCGCCCGAGGTCAACGGCGTGGCCCACAGCGTGCTGAGGGCTGCCGAGCACCTCGTCCGGCGGGGCCACCAGCCCCTGGTGATCACCCCCGCCCCGGCCCGGGGTGCGCACTGCCCGCCGCAGTCCTTCGGCCCGGACCGGGAACCGCTGCCGGTGGTGCGCGTCCCCTCCGTCCCGCTGCCGCGCTACCCGCAGGTGCGCATCGCGCTGCCCAGCCGGAAGCTGGCCGCCGCGCTGGCCGCCCACCGGCCGGACGTGGTGCACCTAGCCAGTCCGTTCGTCCTCGGTGCGCGGGCCGCCCGGCTCACCGAGCGCCTGGACCTGCCGACCGTGGCGGTCTACCAGACCGACCTGGCGGGGTACGCGCAGGCGTACCGGATGGGCCGGGGGATCGGCTCGGCGATCGCCTGGGCCCGGATCCGCTCGGTGCACCGGGCCGCCGGGCGGACGCTCGCCCCGTCGACCCCGGCCGCGCAGGACCTCACCGCGCACGGGGTGCGCCAGGTGCGGATCTGGGCGCGCGGCGTGGACTCGGCGCGCTTCCACCCCGAGCACCGCGACGAGGCGCTGCACCGCGCGCTGGCTCCCGGCGGCGAGGTGCTGGTGGGGTACGTCGGGCGGCTCGCCCCGGAGAAGCGGGTGGACCTGCTGGCGGAGGCGTCCCGACTGCCGGGCGTGCGGGTGGTGGTGATCGGGGACGGTCCGAGCGCGCCCGCGCTGAAGGCCGCGATGCCCGGCGCGGTGTTCCTCGGCCGTCGCACCGGCGCCGAACTCGCCCGCTGCTTCGCCTCGTTGGACCTGTTCGTGCACACCGGCCCGCTGGAGACGTTCTGCCAGACCATCCAGGAGGCGATGGCCAGCGGCGTCCCGGTGGTCGCCCCGGCGGTCGGCGGCCCGCTCGACCTGGTCGGCCACCGGCGCACCGGGCTGCTGGTCGCCCCGCGCGATCCGGGCGCCGTCGCCCGGGCCGTCGCCGAACTCGCCGCCGCCCCCGAACTGCGCGCCCGGTACGGCGCGGCGGGCCGGGCCGACGTCACCGACCGGACCTGGGAGGCGGTCGGCGACCAACTGATCCGGCACTACCAGGAGGTGATCACCGAACACCGGCGCCGCACGCCGGCCTCCCCCCGGGTCGCCGCCCCGGCACTCGCCGAACCGGCCCCCATCGCCACCGCCACCAGCGCCGTCGACCCGTCCCCGATCCCCGCTCCGGCCGCACCCGTACCCGCACCCGCACCCGCGTCCGCACCCACCGGGCAGCCGCTCCTCGGCGGCGTCCCGGCCCCCCGCCAGGCCGAGTCCACCGAGTCCGCCGCCCCGCCCACCGGCCCCACCGTCGCCCCCACGCCCTCCCCCGCCCCGCTCTCGGCCGAGGAGCAGCCCGCGTGAAGCGTGACGGAACGGCCGGTGTGGACGGCGGGTTGTGCATCGTCCGGGTGGCGAACTTCGTCACCCCGGTCTCGGGCGGTCTGCGGACGGCGCTGCGGCACCTCGGCGCGGGGTACCTAGCGGCGGGCCACCGGCCGGTGCTGGTGGTGCCGGGCCCGGCCCGCAGCGACGAGTGGACCGAGCAGGGCCGGGTGATCACGCTGCCCGGCCCGCGCGTCCCGGGCACCGGCGGCTACCGGGTGCTCCGTGGCAGGCGCCGACTCGCCGCGCTGCTGGAGGAGTTGGCGCCGGACCGGCTGGAGGTATCGGACCGCACCACGCTGCGCTGGACGGGCGGGTGGGCGCGGGCGCACGGGGTGCGGTCGATGATGGTCTCGCACGAGAGCGCCACCGGCGTGCTCGGCGCCTGGGGCGTGCCGCCCTTCACCGCGCGACGGCTCGCGGACCGGCTCAACTCCCTTACCGCACGGGGCTATGACACGGTGCTGTGCACGACGGCGTGGGCGGCCGGGGAGTTCGAGCGGATCGGTGCCCGCAACGTCGAGCGGGCACCGCTGGGGGTGGACCTGGAGACGATGCGTCCGGAGTGCCACGACCCTTCGCTGCGGGCCGAGTTGGCCGATCCGCAGCAGGTGCTGCTGGTGATGTGCTCCCGGCTCTCCGGGGAGAAGCGGCCCGAGCGGGCCCTGGAGGCGCTGGCCGAGCTGCGTCGCCGGCACCGCGTTCCCGCCGTGCTGGCCGTCGCGGGGACGGGTCCGCTGCGCGGCCGATTGGAACGGCAGGCCCGTCAACTACGGCTCCCGGTAAGGTTCCTGGGACATCTCGCGGAACGTTCCGCAGTGGCGTCCCTGCTGGCCACGGCGGACGCGGTGATCGCTCCGGGCCCGGTGGAGACCTTCGGTCTGGCCGCGCTGGAGACCCTGGCCTGCGGCACTCCCGTCGCGGTCAGCCGATCTTCCGCACTGCCCCAGGTGGTCGGCCGGGCCGGCCTCGCGGCGACCGACACGGGGGCCGGATTCGCCCTCGCGGTGAGGGAGTTGCTGGAACGGCCGGAAGCGGAGCGGCGGGCCGCCGCCCGGGCCAGGGCGGAGGAATTCAGCTGGGGTGCCGCCAGCGCCGCTTTCCTCACCGCCCACCGGGCCCAGCCCACCGCGCCCGCCTCCATGCCCCTCCCCGCCCCGGCCCCCGGCCCCGCTCCCGGTACCACCTCTCCCCCCGGCGCTCCCCGACCGGCCGGCACGGCCGACTGAGACCCCGAATCCCCCCGCTCGCACCGGAGTTCCCCAGTTCCACCACCTTCCCAGCCCCACCGGAGGGACGTGATGACGGTTCGATTCGCTGCGCTCGGCGACTCCCTCACCGAGGGTGTCGGTGATCCGGTGCCAGGGGGGTGGCGGGGTTGGGCGGCACTGCTCGCCCCCGCCCTCTCGCCGGATCCCGTCGAGTTCCGCAACCTCGCCGACAGCGGCGCGCTCAGCCGCGACCTACTGGTCTCCCAACTGCCCACCGCGCTCGCGCTGCGCCCGCAGTACGCGGCGGTGCTGGTCGGCGGGAACGACACCCTGCGGGCCTCCTTCGCCCTGGAGGCCACGGCCCGCCAATTCGCCTCCGCCCTCTCCTCGTTGACGTCCGCCGGGGCGGTCCCGCTGACCGCCTGCCTGCCCGATCCGGGGCGGCTGCTGGGGCTGCCCGCCCCACTGGCCCGACCGCTGGCCCGGCGGATGCGAGGCGTCAACGCGGTGGTGCACGCGCTGTCGGCGCACTACGGGGCGGTGCACCTGCACCTGGCGGAGCTGCCCTGGACGGAGCGGCGGGAACTGCTGAGCGCGGACCGGCTGCATCCGAGCACCGCCGGACACCAGCTGATCGCCCGGGAGTTCCACGCCCTGCTCGCCGGGGGCGGGCACCCGGTCGGGGCGGCGCCCGCCCGGCTCGCGGTCCGGAGGCCCGGTCGCGGGGCCGACCTGTGGTGGATGGCCACCCAGGGCACCCGCTGGGTGGCGGCCCGCTCCACCGACCTGCTGCCCGGGCTGATCGCCCTGGCCGTGCTGGAGGCCCGCCACCTGCTACGCGGCTCGACCGGCCGCCTCGACCGGGCGGAGGCCGACGCCACCGCCGCGATCGTCGCCCGCCTGACCACCGCCACCCACGACCCGGCGCCGAACCGCTCCCCCGCACCCGCACCCGCACCTACACCCACGCCCACGCCCACGCCCACGCCCACGCCCACGCCCACGCCCACGCCCACGCCCACGCCCACCAATGGTTGACCGGCCGGTTCCCTACTCCCCTCCCGGCCCCGCCGCCCCGCCCAGCTCGCGCCGGTACCAGGTGCCGGGCTTGCCGCCGAGGTCCTCCGGGGCGGCGGGACCGACCGGGGCGAAACCCGTCTTGGCCAGCACCCTGCGGGAGGCGGCGTTCCCGGTCGCGGCGGCCGCCAGCAGGGCGGTCAGCCCGTGCCGCGTCCGGGCCAGCCGGCACAGCTCCTCGACGCTCGCGGTGGCCAGGCCCCGTCCGGTGGCGTGCTCGGCGACGCGGTAGCCGAGCTTGGCACTGCGGCCCGCGATGTCGATCAGGTTGAACCTGCCGAGCACCGAGCCGTCCGCGGCGACGAGCAGGTAGCAGGCGCAGTCACCGGCCTCCTGCTCGGCCAGCAGGGCGCGGTACCGGTCCTCGTACTGCGCGAAGAACTCGTCGCCGCGGTCGAAGACGGTGGCCGCGAAGTACCCGCGGTTCTCCGTCTCGAAGGCAAGGACCGCCGGGGCGTGGTCGGGGCGCAACTGCTCCAGTTCGGGCACCGTCCGATGCTAACGGGGCCGCGCGCCACGGTCATTCGGCTTTCCGCCGCGCGCGGCCGGCCACCACCCGGGTCTAGTGCCGCGTCAGGCAGCCCACTCCTGCTCCAGCAGGGCGCGGAAGCCGACGGGCTCCCGGCCGATCAGTTCGGCCAGCGTCGGGTCGACGGCGGCGAACTCGCCGTTCCGGGCCGCGGCGAAGATGCTCAGCATCAGGTCGGCGATCGGGGCGGGGGCGCCGTGCGCCAGGGCCTGCTCGTGGAAGGCTTCGTCGGGGACGACGGTGCGGCCGAAGGGCCGTCCGGTGACCTCGGTCGCCACCCGGGCGACGGAGTCGAAGTCGAGGGCGGCGGGGGCGGTGAGCGGCGGGGTCGGGCCCTCGAAGCGTCCTTCCTCGGTCAGGATCACCGCGGTGGCCTCGGCGAGGTCGTCGTGGCCGGTCCAGGCGACGGGGCCGTCGGCGGGCAGTTCGATGTCGCCGCTGTGGCGGGCGGTCTCCAGGAACCGCAGGGCGCTGGCGGTGTAGAAGCCGTTGCGCAGCGCCGTCCAGGGCCGGCCGGTGGCGCGCAGCAGGTCCTCGGTCCGGGCGTGGTCGCGGCACGCCTCGAAGCGGGAGTCGTGGGCGGCGCCCATCTGGCTGGTGTACAGGATGCGGGCGGCTCCGGCCCGCACGGCCGCGTCGATCGCGGCGCGGTGGCCGCTCACGCACGCCTCGCCCGTGCGGTCGAGGGAGACCAGCAGCACCTGCTCGGCGCCCTCGAAGGCGTGGGCGAGCGAGTCGGGGTCGTCGAAGTCGCCGGGCCGGACGCGGACGCCGCGGTCGGCGAGGTCCTCGGCCTTGCGGGGGTCTCGGACGCTGACGCCGACGCGGTCGGCGGGCAGCCGCTCCAGCAGGCGCTCGACGATGCGGTGGCCGAGTGCGCCGGTGGCTCCGGTCACGATGATCACGGGGTTCTCCCAACCGTGTTTCCAGTGGAATCATCTACACAGTAACACTGGAACTAACGGCGGAACCACAAAATCGATATCATCGATACATGCCTACTCGTGACACGTCCGACAGCCCGCGGCAGCGCATCCTCGAAGCCGCCGTCGAACTGCTGGAGAGCGGCGGCCCCGACGCGATGAGCACCCGCGCGGTCGCCGCCGCGGCCGGGATGCAGCCGCCCGCCATCTACCGGCTCTTCGGCGACAAGGACGGGCTGCTGGAGGCGGTCGCCGAGCACGGCTACGCACAGTTCCTGGAGAGCAAGCGCGCCCAGCTCGACCCCAGCCCGGAGGACCCGGTGGAGGAGCTGCGCCACGGCTGGGACATGGTGGTGGAGTTCGGGGTCTCCCGCCCGGAGCTGTTCGCCGTGATGAGCCGGGCCACCTCCTCGGAGGCGGGCGCGGCGCACCGCGCGGGCCTGGAGATCCTGCACGGCCGGGTGCGCCGGCTGGCGGCCGCGGGATGGCTGCGGGTCGACGAGGAGCTGGCCGCCCAGATCATCCGGGCCACCGGCATGGGCGTGGTGGCCACCTGGCACGCCACCCCCGCGGAGCGCCGCGATCCGGCGCTGCTGACCGTCATGCGCGAGTCCATGATCGCGGCCGTCACCCGCGCCGAACCGGCCGTCCCCGCCGCGGAGTCCGGTCCCGCCCCCGCCGCCCGGGCCCTGCGAGCCGCCCTCCCGGACGGCAGCGGCGCGCTGAGTGACGCCGAACAGCACCTACTGGCCGAGTGGCTCACCCGCCTGGCCGGCGGTGGCACGTCCCAGGCCCGCCCCGCCTGAACTCCCCACCCGAGGTGCCCGCTTGAGACCGGCCCGCAGCCGGCCCGCAGCCCCGACCCGATGCCCTCGACCCGATGTCCTCGACTTGACGCCGCGCCGCCCGGCCCGGGCGTCAGGTCACCAGAGGTCGCCCTCGCGCCAGTCGCACACCAGGTCGGCGGCGGGGTCCAACTCCCTCTCGCCGCCCAGCAGGTAGATCCAGCCGTCCTCCTCGGCGGTGCGCTGCCGCCCGTTCGGGCCGAGCGCCCAGGTGGGTCCGGGCCAGCGGCGCCAGCCCCGGGCGAGGTAGAACGGGACACCGGCCTCGCTGGCCCCGAGCGCGCCGATCTCGTGGGCGACCCGGACGACGCGCTCCGCCTCGTCCATCAACTGCCCGCCGATTCCGCGCCGTTGGTGGTCCCGCCGAACCACCACGCCTTCCAGGTAGCCGGTGCGCAAGATCCGGTCACCGTTCATCAGCCGGCGCTGCACCACGGCGGCGTGCCCGACCAACCGGCCGCCCTCCAGGGCGAGTACGTGCATTCCGCCGAGGCAGTGCGACCAGTCCTCCTCGGTCATGTCGTCCGCGCCGAACACCTCGAACAGCAGCTCCCGGGCCGCCCGCCGGTCCGCCGGATCGAGGTCCGCCGTGTGCACCGTCCGCACCGTCACCATGTCCGGCATCCTCGCAGAGCGGCCGGGTGCGCGGGGCGGCAGCGCGCCGTCCGGGCGGTCCCGGCCGTTCGGACCCCCGCGCCGTAGCATCGTCCCCGGAGCACCGGAACACCGGAGCGCCGGAACGCCGGGCCCCTGAGCACCGGAACGCCGGGCCCGGAGCACCACGGCACCGGACGGGCTCCACCGGGAACTGGGAGGCAGCGCACATGGACGTCGGTTTCATCGGCCTGGGAGGAATGGGCCGGGCGATGGCCCGCCGCCTGCTGGCGGCGGGACACTCGGTGCGGGTGTGGAACCGCTCGCCGGCGCCGGTGGCCGAGCTGGTCGCCGACGGGGCCACCGCCGCCGGAACGCTCGCCGGGGCGTTCGGGGCCCAGGTGGTGGTGTCGATGCTCGCGGACGACCGGGTGGTCGAGAGCCTGCTGCTGGACGAGGGATTGCTGTCGGAGGCGCAGGCCGTCACGCACGTCAACATGGCCACCGTCTCGCCCGCGCTGGCCCGCCGGGCCGCCGAACTGCACGCCCGGCACGGCATCGGGTACGTCGCGGCGCCGGTGCTGGGCCGCACCGATGTCGCGGCGGCCGGGAACCTGAACGTCCTGGCCGCCGGACCGGCCGCCGAACTCGACCGGGTGGCACCGCTGTTCGAGGCGATGGGCCGTCGCACCTGGCCGCTCGGGGAGGATCCGGCGGCCGCCAACGTCGCGAAGATCAGCGCCAACTTCCTGCTGGTGTCGGCGATCGAGGCGTTCTCCGAGGCGGCCGCGCTCGCCGAGGCCAGCGGGCTCGACCCGGCGGCACTGCTCGCCGTGCTCACCGATTCCCTCTTCCCCGGCCCGGTGTACGCCGGCTACGGGGGGATGATCACCCGGCAGTCCTTCGAACCGGCCGGGTTCCGGCTGGCGCTGGGCCTGAAGGACGTCAATCTCGCCCTGGCGGCCGGGAGCGACGCCGAAGTCCCGCTCCCGCTGGCCTCGTTGCTGCGCGACTCGCTGCTCCAGGCGATCGCCCACGGCCACGGCGAGCAGGACCTGGCCGCGATCTCCACCACTTCCCGCACCCGCGCCGGAATCTGACGGTCAGTCAATTCGCTCGGCGCCGGAAGACACCGCGACACGCGCCCCGGCCTGCCCCGGGGCGCGCTCCGCTCCGACGCCCTCACCGCTCCCCCGCCCCGGGGACCGAACCGTCGCCGGTCTCCGGCGCGGTGAGGTCGGGCGTGCCCCGGGGGGTCCTGGTGCGGTCGGCGCCCGCGGGCCCGGCGAGGTCCTGGTGGACCTGCTGGGCGACGCGCTGGATGGTGCCGATGCCGTAGGACTCGGTGGGGTCGTCGTCGGTGAGGACGGCGATCCGGTAGACCCGGTCGGGGGCGGTGAAGATGCCGAGGCTGTGCACCCGCCAGCCGTGCGTGGCCCGTTGCAGCCAGCCGTTCTTGACGTGCGTGGTGACGCCGGGCGGGGCCCCGAACGGCGTGCCCCAGCGCTGGTCCTCCTCGACCTCGGCCATCAACTGCATCCCGTAGTCCCGGTGTTCGGGGGTGAGGACGTCGGAGTCGGCGGTGTAGACGTCCAGTTGCTTCAGTTCGTCACCGGCGGTGACCCGGGTGAGCCCGAAGCCGTCGGTCGACAGGACGGTGTCGCGCATGTCCGCGAGGTCGAGGAAGTGCTGCATCCGGGCCGGGCCGACGTACTTCCACAGCCGGACGGCGGCGTCGTTGTCGGAGCGGGTGATCATCGGCCGCAGGTTCTCCTCCTCGAACGGGGTCAGCGGGCGGCCCTCGTCCTGCGCGATCCTCAGCACCGCGCCCATGATGGTGGCCTTGACGATGCTCGCCGAGTCGAAGTGCCGTGCGGGGTCGAGGAAACAGGACACCCCGGTGCCGGAGTCGCGCACGGCGAGGGCGAGCGTGGACTGCCGCCCCCGGACGGCAGCGGCGATGTCGCGGGCCAGGCGCTCGGCCAGCTCGGGGTGGGTCGCGGAGGAGCAGTGCACGGGCCGCTCGACCGACGGGACGGGGGCCGCCGGGGCGGCGGTCGGGACGAGGGCGAGGGCGGCGGCTGCCGCGAGCACCCCGGCGAGCCTCGTGGCGGCGGGGCGCGGATCGGTGCGGTGACGGGTTGCCGTGGTGGCCATGGTGAACGGGCTCCTGACTCTGCCGGGACGTACTACGACGGGTGCCGGAAGGCGGCGACCCGGGCGGCCTGCGGAACGCCCGGCCCAAGAGCGGACGGACCCGGGACGGCCGGACCCGGGCCCGCCGGACGCGAAACCGCCGGGCCCGCGGGGAAGGGCCGCACGGACACCCGACCCCCGGAAACTGACGGCACCGCAGCCGGCGGCACGGCCACCGCGTAGGGGTGCCGGAGGTGGTCGCCGACCGTGGTCTGCGGCCCGCCGTCGGCCGGCACCCGGACCACGCGGCTGTTGTTGAAGTCGGCGATGTACACGTTGCCCCGCGCGTCCGCGGCCACGCCGGTCGGGAAGTCCAGCCCGGCTCCGACCGTGGTCTGCGGCCCGCCGCCGTGCGGCAGTTCCACCACCCGGTTGTTGTAGGGGTCCGCGACGAACATGTCGCCGGCGCCGTCGAAGGCCAGGCCGGTGGGGTCCGCTACCTGGACCGGCACCTCGCTCTGCGGCCCGCCGTCGGCCGGGACCTCGACCACCCGGTTGTTGTACGGATCGGCGATGTACACGTTGCCCGACGCGTCCAGCGCGACCCCCGTCGGGTTGCCCAGGCCGCTGCCGACGGTCGTCGGCGAACCGCCGTCGGCGGGGATCCTCAGCACCCGCCCGTGGTCGGTGTCGGCGACGTAGAGGGTCCCGGCGCCGTCGACCGCGACGCCGTAGGGGGACTTCAGCTCCACGTCCGGGCGCACGACGGTGTGCCGTCCGGTGCCGGCGGAGACCTTCAGGACGCGGTCGTGGCGGCTGTCGGCGACGTACACGTCTCCCGTGGCGCCGACCGCCACGCCGTTCGGCAGGTCCAGGCCGCGGGCCAGCACCTCCTGCCCGTGGCCCCCGGCCCCCTCCGCCCTGACGACCCGGTCGTTGTAGGTGTCCGCGACGTACACCCCGCCGGACCCCGGCACCCCGGGCCACCCGACGGCGGCCGGAGCAACCGGAACAGCCGGAGCGGCCGGAGCCGTCACGGCCAGGACTGGAGAAGCAGCCAGGACTGGAGAAGCAGCCAGGACGGAAGCACCCAGGACGGAAGCACCCAGGACCGAAGCGGCGAGGACCGAGGCCGCCAGAACGGGCGCCACCCGGAACCCCTCGGCCGAAGCGACCGGCAGCCGGGCCCGGGCGCACCCGTCCGGGGCGGTGGCCAGGGGGCGCGGGGAAGTGCGGGACGGTTTCACGAGCGGCCCTTTCAGGAGGCGGTCGGGCAGCGAAGGCGGTCGGCCCTCGAAGGGCGGCCGGCCCCGAGACGCAGCCGGACCACGGAACCCGCAGCCGCAGCCGCCGAACCCGCCGACCGACCGAAGCAGCGGCGCCCGACCGGACGGCGGCACCCGGCCCGCCCGATCAGCACCCTAGGCCGCCGCCCGCACCCAGTCGGTGCCCCGAACCGCCGTGCCCCGCAAGGCCGCTCGAACGGGCGAAGCGCGCACGGGACCCCGAGCGCGGCCCCGGCCGCCCCCGCACACCCCCTTTTCGTCGCATTGACGACAACTGCCCCCTCCAGTTATCGTCAGTGCGACGAAAAGAAAGGGCACCGACTCCCATGGCCGACATCACCCGCCGCTTCGGCTTCCGCCACCTGCGCTCCGCCCCCACCAGCCACATCCGCCACCTGCGGGGCGGCCAGCTCGCCCACGAGGGCACCGGCCTGGCCTTCTGGTTCCGGCCGCTCACCGCCGCGATCTCCGAAGTGCCGGCAGACGACCGCGAGTTGGCAATGATGTTCCACGCCCGCACCGCGGACTTCCAGGACCTCGCGGTGCAGGCCACCGTGACCTACCGGATCAGCGACCCGACCACCGCCGCCACCCGCCTCGACTTCGGCATCGACCCGGACACCGGCAGCTGGCGCGCCGAACCGCTCGCCCAGCTCGGCACCCTGCTGACCGAGACCGCCCAGCAGCACGCGCTCCAGCTGATCGCCCGCACCCCGCTCGCCGACACCCTGGTCGACGGCGTGACGGCCGTCCGGGCCCGGATCGCCGAGGGCCTGGCCGCCGAACCCCGGCTGGCCGAGATCGGGTTGTCGGTGCTCGCGGTGCGCGTCACCGCCGTCCGGCCGGAGGCCGAGATGGAGCGGGCCCTGCGCACCCCGGCCCGCGAGCAGGTCCAGCAGGAGGCCGACCGGGCCACCTACGAGCGCCGTGCCGTCGCGGTCGAGCGGGAGCGCACGATCGCCGAGAACGAACTCGCCAGCCAGATCGAACTGGCCCGCCGCGAGGAGGAGTTGGTCGAGCAGCAGGGCGCCAATGCCCGGCGCGAGGCCGAGCAGAAGGCCGCCGCGGACGCGGTCCGCACCGACGCGGAGGCGGCCCGCCGCACCCGGATGGCGGTCGCCGAAGCCGAGGCCGCGGGCACGCTGGCCGCCCAACAGGCGGATTCGACACGGGCGTTGGGTGAGGCGAAGGCCGCCGCGGAGGCCGCCTGGCTGGCCGCGCACCAGCAGGCGGGCCCCGAGGTGCTGCGGGCGCTGGCGATGATCCGGCTGGCCGAGCACCTGCCCCGGATCGACAGCATCACCCTCACCCCGGACGTCCTGACCGGCCTGCTGAGCCGCCTCGGCACGCCCAACGCCCCCGAGGGGAACGGGCGGTGAGCCTCGCCCCGCGGGTGGTACTGGTCCACCGGCGCACCGAGTACGAGGAGCTGATCGCCCGGCACGGCACCCGCGGCCAGGCCGAGTTCTTCCTCTCCCGGCGCGGCCGTTCGCTGGCCGAGGCCGAGCGGCGCCACCACCTGACCCGCGGCGCGCTGGCCGAGGTGTCGGCCGCGGTGCCGCTGGACTGGCGCCAGGCCCGGGTGGAGCGCTCCGACCTGGACCGCTTCCTGTTCGGCCCGGAGGACGTGGTCGTGGTGGTCGGCCAGGACGGCCTGGTGGCCAACGCCGCGAAGTACCTGGCGGGGCAGCCGGTGGTCGGCATCGACGCCGAGCCGGGCCGCAACGCGGGCGTGCTGGTCCGGCACCGGGCCGAGCAGGCGAAGGCGCTGCTGCGGGCGGCCGTCCTGCCGGGCGCGGAGCGGCGCCTGGAGCTGCGCACGATGGTGGAGGCGGTCGCGGACGACACCCAGCGGCTGCTCGCGCTGAACGAGGTCTACCTCGGCCAGCCGGGCCACCAGACCGCCCGCTACCGGTTGGCCGCGCCGGGCGGCGCCGCCGAGTCGCAGGCGTCCTCGGGGGTGCTGGTCGGCACCGGCACCGGCGCCACCGGCTGGTGCCGCTCGGCCTGGCTGGAGCGCTCCAGCCGGCTGGACCTGCCCGCGCCGACCGCCCCGCGGCTGTCCTGGTTCGTCCGCGAGGCGTGGCCGTCCCCGGTGACCGGCACCTCCCGCGTGGAGGGCCTGCTGGACGCCGAGCAGCACCTCGCGCTGACCGTCGAGTCCGAACTGCTGGTTGCCTTCGGTGACGGCATCGAGTCGGACGCCCTGCAGCTCACCTGGGGCCAGACCGTCCGGATCGGCCCGGCCGCGCAGCGCCTGCACCTGCTGGTCTGACCGCCCCGCCGCCGCGAGATCACGCGCCCCCGCCCCCGGCCCGCCTACGATGGAACGACGCCCACCCAACGACGCCGACGGGAAGAAGGCCCGGCCATGACCCGACGTTTCGCACTCACGTTCCCCGGGGAGACCGGCGGTCACGCCGAACAGGACGTGGTGGTGGTCGAGGCCACCGGCGCCCGCGGCCCGGGCGGTCACCCGGTGTACGCGGACCCGTCCGGCATCGTGCAGGCCGAGATCAGCGACCTGGGCGAGGTCCGGATGCTGGCCAGCGGCGGCCACCAGACCCCGAACACCCCGCTGCAGGCCGAACCCCTGCCCTGACCACCACCGCCGGCCCCGCCCCCTGGCCCGGAACACGGAGAGCGCCCACCGGCCACCGCCGGTGAGCGCTCCGTGCCGCGACCCGTCGCGGTTCCTACCAGCGCGAGTGCACCTGGGCCCGCAGCCGCCGGTCGTACAGGTCCCGGACGGCCCGCAGGGTCGACTCCGGCAGCGGCGGCAGCGCCATCGTCTCCGCGTTCTTGCGGGCCTGCTCGGGCGTGCGGGCGCCGGGGATGACGGAGCTGACCCCGGGCTGCTGGACGATCCAGCGCAGCGCGGTCTGCGCGGAGGTGGCGCCGGGCGGGGCGAACCGGGCGAACTCGTCGGCGGCCTCGACGCCGGTCTCGAAGTCGATGCCGGAGAAGGTCTCGCCCTGGTCGAACGCGGAGCCGTCCCGGTTGTAGGTGCGGTGGTCGTCCGCGCCGAACAGGGTGTCCTTGGTGTACTTGCCGGACAGCAGGCCGGAGGCCAGCGGCACCCGGGCGATGATGCCGACGCCCGCCTTCTCGGCGGCGGGCAGCACCTCGTCGAGCGGCTTGAGCCGGAACGGGTTGAGGATGATCTGCACGCTGGCGACGCCGGGCCGGGCGATCGCGGTCAGCGCCTCCGCACAGGTCTCCACGCTGACGCCGTACGCGGCGATGACGTCCTCGGCGACCAGGGTGTCGAGCGCGTCGAACACCTCGTCGTCGGAGTAGACGGCGGTGGGCGGACAGTGCAGCTGCACCAGGTCGAGCCGCTCGACGCCCAGGTTGCGGCGCGAACGGTCGGTCCACGCGCGGAAGTTGGCGAGGTTGTAGTTCTCCGGCAGCTGCGGCAGCCGCCGACCGAGCTTGGTGGCGACCGTCAACTCACCGGCGTCGCCGCCCCTTCCGCGCCCCTTCAGGAAACGGCCGATCAACTGCTCGCTGCGGCCGTCGCCGTAGACGTCCGCGGTGTCGAAGAAGGTCACCCCGGCGTCCGCCGCGGCCTCCAGCACCGCGAGCGCGTCGTCCTCCAGCACCACGCCCCAGTCCGCGCCGAGCTGCCACGTTCCGAGACCGATCACCGAGACCGGGCGCCCGGTCCTGCCAAGTACACGCTGTTCCATGCGCCGAGCCTGCCACAGTCCGGCGCGCCGTTCGAACGCCGACACTCCCCGGGCGCCGACACTCCCCGGGCCCGGACGAACGGCAGCCGGGCGGCGGCGCCGACGACGGGAACGGCACCGGCGGCGGGGACGGCGCGGGCCGCCCCGCTGCCCGGAGGCGTCGGGGCGGCCCGGGCCGCGACCTGAGCGGACGTCAGACGTTGACGCCGTAGTCGAGCGCGATGCCGCGCAGGCCGGAGGCGTAGCCCTGGCCGATCGCGCGGAACTTCCACTCGCTGCCGTAGCGGTACAGCTCGCCGAAGACCATCGCGGTCTCGGTCGAGGCGTCCTCGGAGAGGTCGTAGCGGGCGACCTCGCTGCCGTCGGCCTCGTTGAGGACCCGGATGAACGCGTTGCGGACCTGGCCGAAACTCTGGTGCCGGTTCTCCGCGTCGTAGATGGAGACCGGAAAGACCACCTTGGCGACCTGCGGCGGAACGGCCGTCAGGTCGACCTTGATCTGCTCGTCGTCACCGTCGCCGCCACCGGTCAGGTTGTCGCCGCTGTGCTCGACCGAGCCCTCGGGGCTGCGCAGGTTGTTGTAGAAGACGAAGTGCTGGTCGCTGAGCACCCGGCCGGCCTCGCTGCAGAGCAGCGCGCTGGCGTCCAGGTCGAAGTCGGCGCCCGTGGTGGCCCGGACGTCCCAGCCCAGGCCGACGATGACGTTGGTGAGCCCCGGGGCCTCCTTCGTCAGCGAGACGTTTCCGCCCTTGGCGAGCGAGACTCCCATGTGTGCCCTCCTGTGGTTTCCCCGTACCGGGCCCGGCAGTTCGGCCGGTTCGGCGCGGCGGCCGTCGCCCGGCCCCTCGATCGGGCCCGGGCCCGAGCTGAATCTACAGCACTGTAGATCAGGACGGAATCCGCCTCCGCACCCCCGGCCCCACCGGTCATCCTTCCCCCGGGAGCGGCCCGTCACCCCGCCCGGGAGCGCCCCGTCACCCCGTCGCGCCGGACCGGCTTCCGCCGCGCGGCCGCCGCACCGGGCATACCCTGGCCGAGGAGGTGCCACGATGAGCGACGACACGACGATCCCCGGTATCGACCCCGCCGTCCCGCCGAGCGGGGACGGCTGTGTGGAGTGCCTGGCGGGCGAGGGCCAGGGCTGGTGGTTCCACCTGCGCCGGTGCACCGCCTGCGGGCACATCGGATGCTGTGACTCCTCCCCGTCCCAGCACGCCACCGCGCACGCCCGATCGGCCGGGCACCCGTTCCTCACCAGCTTCGAACCCGGCGAGGACTGGTTCTGGAACATCGAGACCGAGCAGTTCTACGAGGGCCCGCCGCTGACCGGCCCGACCGCCCACCCCGTCACCCAGCCCGCCCCGGGCCCGGCCGGGCACGTCCCGGTCGACTGGCAGCAGCGCCTGCGCTGAGCGCCCCCGCAGGTCAGTGGCGGCCGCCGACCGCGAACAGCAGGATCACGAACCCGGCGAACAGGTGCGTCCCGGCGATGTAGATCAGCGCCCGGACCAGCATCTGCTTGCGGCGCGAACTCTCCTCGCGCACCCCGTCGCCGACCACCGGCGCCTGCCCGACCGCCGGCGCCGGCCCGACCACCGCCGCTTCCCCGCCCACCGCTTCGCCGGTCACGGCCGTCCTCCTGTCCGCTGCTGCCCTGCTGCCGCTCTGCTGCGCCGCCGGGTCGTGCAACCGCCCGGAACACTTGCAGGGTACCGATCGCGCGCCCGTGGCGGAGATCACGCTGCGCCACGGGGCACCTACGGTGGCGTAAGTCACTTCACAAGGTAAAGCATCTCCTGCATGGCCGACTATCAGGAGACCCCCGACCTCAGTTCCTACGCGGCCCTCGGTGACAGCTTCACCGAGGGCCTCAACGACCCCGGGCCCGACGGCCAGTTCGCCGGCTGGGCCGACCGCCTGGCCGGGATGCTGGCCGCGCGCCGGGCGGAGCACGACTTCCGGTACGCCAACCTGGCCGTCCGCGGCCGACTGCTGGACCAGGTCGTCGCCGAGCAGGTCCCCCGGGTGCGCGCACTACGGCCCGACCTGGTGACCCTGTGCGCGGGCGGCAACGACATCCTGCGCCCGGGCAGCGACCCGGACCTGATCGCCGAGCACTTCGAGGCGGCCGTCCTGGAGCTGCGCGAGAGCGCCGGAACGGTGCTGATCTGCACCGGCTTCGACACCCGCAACGTCCCGGTGCTGCGCCACCTGCGCGGCAAGATCGCCACGTACAACGCGCACCTGCGGGCGATCGCCGACCGCAACGGGCTGGCGGTCGCCGACCTGTGGTCGCTGCGCGCGGTGCACGACCGGCGGGCCTGGTCCGAGGACCGGCTGCACCTGTCGCCGGAGGGCCACCAGCGGGTGGCGCTGCTGGCGGCGCGCGCGCTCGGCCTGCCGGTGGACGCGGACCCGGAGGCCGCCTGGCCGCCCGTGCCCGCCCTCACGGCGGCCGACCAGCGCCGGGAGAACCTGCAGTGGGCGCGCACCTTCCTGCTGCCCTGGGTGGGGCGCCGGCTGCGCGGCGAGTCCTCCGGCGACCACGTGGAGGCCAAGCGCCCGGAGCTGCTCCCGCTCTGAGCCCCGCCCCCGGGAGCACAGCACTGCGGGCCGCTCCACCCCCATGTGGACCGGCCCGCAGACCCCAACCGAGACCCCTGCCTCGCCCTATTCGACGACCAGCTCCACCGGAACGTTCCCGGCGGTGGCCCTGGAGTAGGGGCAGACCTGGTGGGCCTGCTTGACCAGCAGCTCACCGGCCTCGCCGGCCAGCGACTCCGGCAGCTCGACCCGCAGGACGACGGAGAGGCCGAAGCCGCCCTCGTCCTTGCCGATGGTGACCTCGGCGGTCACCGAGACGTCCGAGACGTCCACCTTCTGCTGCCGGGAGACCACGCCCAGCGCGCTGGCGAAGCAGGCCGCGTACCCGGCCGCGAACAGCTGCTCGGGGTTGGTGCCCTCGCCGTCGCCGCCCAGCGCGGGCGGCGGGGAGAGCTTGAGGTCGAGCCGGCCGTCCGAGCTGACGGCCCGGCCCTCCCGGCCGTTGGCGGTGGCGACTGCGGTGTAGAGCGGGTTCATCGCGGTGTTCTCCTCACGTCTGCTGCCTGATCCGTTTCCGGCCGTCCGTCGGCGCCGGGGCCCGGTCTCCCGTCGGCGGTGCGCCTCCGTACGGTTCCGGGCCCCGGGGCCGCCTCGGCCCGCCCACAACTACAGCACACAATTCAATTGCGCACAACTGAATGGGCCGCTTGCTACCCTGGGGCCATGACCTGGCACGGTGAGACCCCCCGCACCCCCGGCGGCGAGGACGCGGACCTGCTCCTGCTCGACCAGCAGATCTGCTTCTCGCTGAACGCCGCCTCCCGCGCGTTCGGCGGCGTCTACCGCACCGCGCTCAAGGACCTCGGCCTCACCTACCCGCAGTACCTGGTGATGCTGGTGCTCTGGGAGGACGGGGCACTGCCGGTCAAGCAGCTCGGCGAGCGCCTGCGGCTGGACTCCGGCACCCTCTCCCCGCTGCTCAAGCGGCTGGAGGCAGCCGGCCTGGTGGTGCGCGAGCGCAGCCCGGAGGACGAGCGCTCGGTGATCGTCAGCACCACCCCGGCCGGGCGCGAACTGCGCGAGGGCGCGCTGAGCGTCCCGCGCCGGATCCTGGCCGCCGCCGGACTGCCGCTGGACGACCTGCGCGCCCTGCGCGAGCTGCTCGGCCGCGTCACGGCCAACCTGGACGCCGCCACCGGGGCCTGACACTCCCCGGCCGTGCCCCCGCGGCCCGCACGGTCGCGCCGCGCCGCCGCACCCTCCGCGCCGCGCCGCCGCGCTACGACTCGTAGCGCTCGACCTCGTCCACGCTGCGCACGCTCGCCCCGTCGGGGTCGTCGCCCGCGCGGACCCGGGCGCGGCGCTGGCGCAGCAGGTCCCAGCACTGGTCGAGCTGCTCCTCGATGTCCTTGAGCTCGCGGTGCTCGGTGGACTCGTCGATGCGGCCCTCGGCGAGGGCGGCGCGCAGGCCGCGCTCGGCCTCGACCATCTCGCTGATCCGCTCCAGGATGCGGCGGTCGGTACCGCCGGTGCCGCTCTGCTCACTCATCGGGGTCTCCTCGCGGTCGTCTGCCACCCACTCTAGGAAGGCCCGGTGGCGGCCGCGAGCCGGGCGGCACGGGGGTGCCGCGCCGAACGGGGGAGCGTAATTGACAGTGCGTCAGGAGAAGGACAGGATCACTTGTTGAAAACGACTTCCACTACCACTAGACCGGAAGGTCCGATCCGCCATGTCGCTGGACGTCTCCCCCACCCTGCTGGCCCTGGCCGAGCGCGACGAGGTCGCCGACGCCGACTTCCTCGCCACCGTCCGCACCTCACTGCCCTACGCCTACCGGCTGGTCAACGACCTGACGGCCGAACTCGCGGTCACCGAAGCCGAGTTCGCCGACAACACGGTGGCGCCGAGCGAGGCCGAGCGGGCGCAGCTGCTCCGGGCGCTGGCCAGCGACTCGATCCGCGGCGCCCTGGAGCGGCACTTCTCGGTGAAGCTGGCCTTCCAGAACTGCCACCGGCTGGCGGCCTTCCACCCGCACGCCGAACACACCGACGCCTACCGGAAGTTCACCTCGCCCCGGGCCCAACTGCTGAACCAGTCGCCGGAACTGCGCGACTGCTGAGGCCGGCCGGACCCCGCCGGCCGGACCCCGCCGGTCGGGCCCTACCGGTCGGGCCCTACCGGCCGGGCCCGGCCGCACGGCCCCGGAAGCCGCCGGGCCGGGCGACGCGCACGCGCGTGCCACCCGGCCCGGTACCCGTCGGTCCCCACCCGCGGACCCGCGGGGGCTCACCCGCCGACCGCCTCCCGGGGGAGCCCGGAGCGCTCGACCGCCGAACCCTCCACCGGTGCGGGGGCGGCGGGGCGCCGGGTCGGGACGAGCAGCGCGGCCAGCGCGGCGGCCAGGCAGAACGCGGCCAGCAGGGCGAAGCCGTGGGTGTAGCCGGACTCGGCGGGGTGCCCGTCGGCCTGCAGGTGGCCGGTGACCAGGCCGGTCATCAGCGCGGCGCCCATCGAGCCGCCGATGGTGCGGATGTTGGCGTTCATGCCGGTGGCGGCGCCGGTCTGGGCGGCGGGGACGGCCTGCACGATGAGGTTGCTCATCGAGGCGAAGGCCAGTCCGATGCCGAGGCCGAACACGCCCGCGGCGATCGCGACGTCCGCGGGGGTGCCGTGCCGGGCGGCGAGCAGCGCGCAGGCGACGGAGCCGAGCAGGGCGCCGGCGACCAGCTGGGCCTTGGCGGGGAAGCGCCCGGCCAGGCGGCCGCCGAGCACGCCGGCCACGAACATGGCGGCGACCATCGGCAGCATCAGCAGTCCGGCGCCGGTGACGCTGGAGCCGAAGCCGTACCCGGCACTGGAGGGCATCTGCACGAAGCCGGGCAGGAAGGCCCAGACCGCGTACATGCCGCCGCCGAACAGCAGGGCCGCGGTGTTGGTGGTCCACACGGCGGGCAGCCGCATCACCCGCAGGTCGATCAGCGGGTTGCGGGAGCGGGACTCGTTGAACGCCCAGGCGGCGAACAGCACGACGGCGACGGCGAGCAGGCCGAGCACCTTGGTCGAGGCCCAGCCCCACTGGGAGGCCTGGCTGACCGGCAGCAGCAGCGCGACCAGCCAGCCGGAGAGCAGCACGGAGGAGAACCAGTCGACGCTGCCCTCGCTGCGGCTGGGCGACTCGGGGACGTAGCGGTGGGCGAGCAGGACGGTGCCGGCGACCACGATGACGGGCAGCCAGAACAGCCAGCGGTAGTTGAAGGCGCCGACGATCGGGCCGGCCAGGACCATGCCCAGGCCGCTGCCGACGGCGATCACCGCGGACATGTTGCTGATGCCGCCGGAGACCCGCGCGGGCGGGAACTCGTCGCGGATGATGCCGAAGGAGAGCGGGAACAGCGCGCCGGCGATGCCCTGGATCACCCGGGCGACGATCAGCACCGTGATGTTCGGCGCGAGCGCGGCGACCAGGCAGCCGACCAGCAGCGCGACCAGGGCGGCGACCAGGGTGCGCTTCTTGCCGACCAGGTCGCCGACCCGGCCGAGGATCGGGGTGAAGACCGAGGCGGAGAGCAGGTACGCGGTCATCACCCAGGTGACGGTGGACTGCGTGGTGTGCATCTCCTCCTGGACGATCGGGAGGGCGGGCGTGATCAGCGACTGCAGCAGCGCGTACACGCCGGCGCCGACGGCGAGCACGCCGAAGGTCAGGCGGGGGGATTGGCGGTTCATCGAACCCTCTCGGGACTCGGGGCGGGCGCGCGGGGAACGGGGCGCGCGCCACGGCAGGAGAACGGGCGCCGGTCGAACCCGGCCCGAACGGCGCGTCGGCGCCGCCGGGCCGTGACGGCCGGGCGCGGATCTGGTGGTGCGGTGCGCGAGTGCGGTGCGCGTGGTGGCCGTACGGTCACCCGGCGTCGTCGGGCGGGCGGAGGGTACGGCGGAACGGCCGGCCCGCCGGTACGCGACGGGCCGAAGTCGGGGCCCCGGTGCTAAAGTCGAGGCGTGCCTCCAGATTAGCGGAGGCGCACCTCCGGTTCAATCCGGTTTCCGGATTCCCCGGGCCGCCGTCGAACGGCGCCCGGACCAGCACCGCCGAACAGCACCCCGGCCGTCCGCGCACCACCCCCGCCCGCCCGTCCGGAAACGTCGAGAACGAGGTCCCCGTGCCGGATCAGATCGTGGTGAGCGAGTTCCTCGCCGCCCAGCGCCCGCGCCGCGCGGACGCCGCCCGCAACTTCGACGCGCTGCTCGTCGCCGCCCGCGAGGCCTTCGCCGAGCACGGCTCCGAAGCCTCCCTGGAGGACATCGCCCGGCGGGCCGGCGTCGGCATCGGCACCCTCTACCGGAACTTCCCCACCCGCCGGCACCTGTTCGAGGCGGTCTACGCCTCCGAGGTCGAGGACCTCGACCGGATCGCCCAGCAGGTCGCCGACCTGCCGCCGTGGGAGGCGCTGACCACCTGGCTGCGCCGGTTCGTCGAGTACGCGGTGACCAAGCGGGCGATCCGGGAGGCGCTGGCCGGCGAGGAGTCGGAGGTCTTCCACGCCTGCCGGCAGTCCATGTACGCCGGGGGCACCCCGCTGGTCCTGCGCGCCCAGGCGGCCGGCGAGGTGCGTCCCGACATGGACATCGACGACCTGCTGCGGATGGTCTCCGGCATCACCTCGGTGGCGTTCCCCGAGGAGGGGCAGCGCGATCACGTCCTGGCCATCGCCCTGGACGGGGTGCGCGCCCGCCGCTGAGGGTCTAGCGGCCCAGCGGGTGCGCGGGGTCGCGGCCGACCAGGCCCAGCAGCCGGGTCGCGGCGTCCGCGTCGGCCGGGACGGGCACCGCCTCGGCGAACAGCCCGGAGGCGGCCAACCCGTCGGCCTGCGGGGCGAGTTCGGCGAGCGCGAACTCGGCGGCGGCCGGGTCGATCGTGGCGTCGGCGCCGATCCCCTGGGCCAGGTCCCAGCCGTGCACGACCGCGTCCACGGTCATCTCGCGGGCGTACCCGGCGGCCCGCCGCGCGCCGTACGACAGGTGCACGGTGCGCTCCAGCGCGCCCGGCGCGGCGAACGCGGCCCGGGCGGCGTCGGCGGCGGCCGTCCAGGCGGCGACCGGGTCGTCGCCCAGCACGTCGCCGTCGAAGCGGTCGCCGACCTCGGCGACGGTGGCCCCGGAGAGCAGCGCGGGCACCCAGAGCTGCTCGGAGGTCAGGTGGCCGACCAGCTGGCGCACCGTCCAGTCCGTGCACGGAGTGGGCGCCCGCCAGCCGTCGTCGGGCACGGACCGGACCAGCGCGCCGAAGCGCTCCAGCGCCCGGGCGTGCAGCGCGAGCAGGGCCGGTCCGTCGAGGTGTGCTGCCATGGGGTACACGCTTGCCCGCCCGGGGCCGGGCGGGCAAGCCGACACCCCGTGCCGCGTCCGGCGGTTACTCGACCGGGGCCTTCTCGCGCAGCAGCTTGACGAACGCCCGCATCCAGGACGGGTGGTCCGGCCAGGCCCGGGCCGAGACCACGACGCCGTCCACCACCGCGTCCCCGTCCACGAAGTCCGCGCCGCCCGCCGCCACGTCCGGCTCCAGCGCCGGGTACGCGGCGGTGCGCCGCCCGGCCAGCGAGCCGGTCCGCAGGGTGATCAGCGGGCCGTGGCAGATCTGCGCGAGCGGCTTGTCCTCCTCGACGAACGCGGCGACGATCCGCTGCACCTGCGGGTCGTTGCGCAGGTACTCGGGCGCCCGGCCGCCGGGCAGCACCAGCGCGACGTACTGCGCCGGGTCGACGTCCTCGAACGCCAGGTCGGCGGGCCAGGTGTACCCGGCCTTCTCGGTGTATGTGTCGTACCCCGGGACGAAGTCGTGCACCACGAACTGCAGGGTCTTCTTGGTCGGCGCGGCGATGTCGACCTCGTAGCCCTCCTCCAGCAGCCGCTGGTACGGGTAGAACACCTCCAGCGACTCCGCCGCGTCACCGGTGATGATCAGGATCTTCGCTGCCATCCGGGGATTCCGTCCCTTCTTCGTGCCTGGCACCGCCCGGCCCCCGCGGGGTCGGGCGCAGCCCACCCTGCCCGCTGACGCCGCGTCAATCAAGGGGCGCGCACGGCGCGCCGCGGCCCGGGGGCGCGGGGCCCCCCCCCCCCCCCCCCCCCGCCCCCCGCCCGCGCCGCCCGCCGCCGCCGCCGGC
>NZ_JBSGET010000055.1:0-47470 GCF_053603035.1 Kitasatospora sp. NPDC004272
CGGCCCACCCCACCGGCCACCCCCCCCCCCCCCGCCGCCCCGCCACCCCCGGGGGCCGCCTCCCCGTCGCCGGGGGCCCCCCGCCGGGGCCCGCGCCCCGGGGGGGCGGCCTCCGCGCGGGGCCGGTCAGGAGTAGACCGGGCCGGTGAACTTCTCGCCGGGGCCGGAGCCGGGGGCGTCGGGGATGAGGGAGGCCTCGCGGAAGGCGAGCTGGAGGGAGCGGAGGCCGTCGCGGAGCGGGGCGGCGTGGAAGTTGGAGATCTCGGGGGCTCCGGCGGTGACCAGGCCGGCCAGGGCGGTGATCAGCTTGCGGGCCTCGTCGAGGTCCTTGTCGGCCTCGCCGCCCTCGGCGAGGCCGCACTTGACGGCGGCGGCGCTCATCAGGTGGACGGCGACGGTGGTGATCACCTCGACGGCGGGGACCTCGGCGATGTCGCGGGTCAGGTCGTCGAAGCCGAGGGCCTGCTCGGACTCGTGCGCGTGGTCGGGCTGGCTGGTCAAGGTGTCACTCCGAGGGGCTGGGGCGAAAGCGCGGTACGGAAGGAGCGTACAAGGCGGGCGGGAGGGGGCCGGTGGCGCCGGTCGGGCGGGCTGGCGGGGTCGGAATACCGGTCGGGCCAAAAACGCTGGTATGATTCGAGACTGACCGGCCAGGGGACCCTTTCGGGTTGCCCGGCCAGCAAGTGGAGGCTCCACCCAGGAGGCCCGAGAGGGCAACCGCGACAGTCTCCCACCCGCGCGGCCGAAGGGCCGACGGGTCCGGTCCGCGATGAGCGCCCGCGAGGGACTGTTCGTCAGCAGTGGTGCCCGTGAGGGCATCCCGGAACGTGTGGAGCCCCGCCTGTACCGTGCGGGGCTTTTTTCGTGCGCTCGGTGCCCTCGACGGGCAGCGGAGCATGAATGAAGCCCCGCCCAGTGGTCGAAACCACTACGTGCGACCGCCGCCCGACGGCCGCATCGGAAAAGGTGCAACCGAGGAGGCCCCATCAGCACCGAGCCCCGCATCAACGACCGGATTCGCGTCCCCGAGGTGCGACTCGTCGGTCCCAGCGGCGAGCAGGTCGGCATCGTCCCGCTCGCGAAGGCGCTGGAGCTTGCCCAGGAGTACGACCTGGACCTGGTCGAGGTCGCCGCCACGGCGCGCCCGCCGGTGTGCAAGCTCATGGACTACGGCAAGTTCAAGTACGAGTCGGCCATGAAGGCCCGTGAGGCGCGCAAGAACCAGGCGCACACGGTCATCAAGGAGATGAAGCTCCGGCCGAAGATCGACCCGCACGACTATGACACCAAGAAGGGTCACGTCGTCCGGTTCCTCAAGCAGGGCGACAAGGTCAAGATCACGATCATGTTCCGCGGTCGTGAGCAGTCCCGCCCCGAGCTGGGCTTCCGACTGCTGCAGCGGCTCGCGGACGACGTCCAGGACCTGGGCTTCGTGGAGTCCGCTCCGAAGCAGGACGGCCGAAACATGATCATGGTTCTCGGCCCGCACAAGAAGAAGACCGAGGCCATGGCCGAGGCCCGCGCCGCCGCCGACGCCCGCAAGGCGGAGCGGCTGGGTCGCGGACCGGCCGCGGACCAGGCGGATGACGTCGACGACGTCGAGGACATCGACGGCGCCGAGGACGAGGCGGCCGAGGTCGAGGAGACCGACGCCGCCGAGACCGAGGCCGCCGAGGCCGCCGAGGTCGAGCAGCCCGCCGAGGCCGCCCAGGACGCCTGAGCCCCAGGGCTCGGACGACCGGGAGTCGAGGCACCCGGTTCCGGGGCGTCCCGCCCTGGAGACGAGATCCATCCAGTTCCGGCCCGCGCCGCACGGCGCGGGCCGGAACGGACCGACGAGGAGAAACGGCGACATGCCGAAGCAGAAGACGCACAGCGGCGCCAGCAAGCGCTTCAAGATCACTGGCTCCGGGAAGGTGCTGCGCGAGCGTGCCGGCCGTCGCCACCTGCTTGAGCACAAGCCCTCGACGCTGACCCGCAAGCTGGCCGGCAACGCCGAGATGGCCCCGGGCGACGCGAAGAAGATCAAGAAGCTTCTCGGCAAGTGATCGCCCGCCCGCGGCAGCGTCGCGGGCACCAGCTGATCCTTCCCGACCGAATCGAATAACGGACCGCCGGCACGATCCGAGGTCCGGAACCAAGGAGTAATGAAGTGGCACGCGTCAAGCGGGCAGTGAACGCCCACAAGAAGCGCCGGGTCATCCTCGAGCGGGCCTCCGGCTACCGCGGTCAGCGTTCGCGCCTGTACCGCAAGGCCAAGGAGCAGGTCACCCACTCGCTGGTCTACAACTTCAACGACCGCAAGAAGCGCAAGGGCGACTTCCGCCAGCTCTGGATCCAGCGCGTCAACGCCGCTGCCCGTGCCAACGGCATCACCTACAACCGCTTCGTCCAGGGCCTCAAGGCCGCTGGCGTCGAGATCGACCGCAAGATGCTGGCCGACCTCGCGGTGAACGACTCCGTGGCGTTCCAGGCCCTGGTCGAGGTCGCCCGGAAGGCGCTCCCGGCGGACGTCAACGCCCCCAAGGTCGCCGCCTGATCCAGGCCGTCGCCCTGAAAGCGTTCCCCGGACCCGCAGGCCGCCCGGCCTGCGGGTCCGTCGCGTATCGCGCCCCCGCCCGTCCGTGACGAAGATCGTGAGCATGAGCACCGAGACCCCCCTGCTGACCTCCCTGCGCTCCCCGCGCGTCGTCGCCGCCCGCCGGCTCGCCAAGCGCAACCAGCGCGGCAAGGAGCGGCGCTTCCTGGCCGAGGGACCGCAGGCCGTCCGGGAGGCGGTGGCCTTCGGGCGGCTGCCGGACGGGGAGCACGCGGTGGTCGAGGTGTACGTGACGCCGGAGGCCGCCGGGCGGCACGCCGGGATCGTCGCCGCCGCGCGGGAGGCCGGGCTGCCGGTGCTGAGCGCCACCGAGGAGGTCGTCGCGGACATCTGCGACACCGTCACCCCGCAGGGCATCGTGGCGCTGTGCCGGTTCATCGACACCCCGTTCGAGCAGGTGCTGGCCGCCCGCCCGCGGCTGGTCGCCGTGCTCGCGCACGTGCGCGACCCCGGGAACGCGGGCACCGTGCTGCGCACCGCGGACGCGGCCGGGGCGGACGCGGTGGTGCTGACCGACGCCTCGGTGGACCCGTACAACCCGAAGGCGGTGCGGGCGTCCGTCGGCAGCCTGTTCCACCTGCCGGTGGCGACCGGGGTGCCGGTCGAGGAGGCGGTGGCCCGGCTGCGCGCGGCCGGGGTGCGGGTGCTGGCCGCGGACGGGGCCGGGCAGCGCGACCTCGACCAGGAGCTGGACGAGGGCACCCTGCAGGGCCCGTGCGCCTGGGTGTTCGGCAACGAGGCGTGGGGCCTGCCGGAGGAGACCCGCGCACTGGCGGACGAGGTGGTGAAGGTGCCCATCCACGGGCACGCGGAGAGCCTGAACCTCGCCACGGCCGCCGCCGTGTGCCTGTACGCCTCCGCGCGCGCCCAGCGCTCCCGCGGCGGGTGTCGCGCCGAGGGCCGGGCGCGCTAGGGTCGGTTCCTGGGCCTGCGAGGGGGCGGGCGGGGAGGACACCCATGGGCGGCGTCAACTGGGCACCGGTCGGACCTGACGACCTGCCGGACGGGCTGGTGGTCGCGGACGAGCGGGGCCGGGTGGTGGTCTTCAACCGGGCCGCGGAACGGATCACCGGACGCTCCGCGCACCGCGCGATCGGCGTCGAACTGGAACGGGCGCTGCCGCTGGAGGACCTGGACGGGCGCCCCTGGTGGCGGCTCACCGACCCGTACGGCGGGCTCGCGGTGCGCACCGGGCAGCCCGAGCGGAACCTGCTGCTGGACGGGCGCGAGGTGCTGGTGTGCGCCAGGTACGTGCGCGACGCGCCGCGCGGGCCGGTCCGGCAGGTGGTGGTGACGCTGCGCGGCACCGAGGCGCGGCGGCGCACCGAGCGCTCGCACGCCGAGCTGATCGCCACCGTCGCGCACGAGCTGCGCTCCCCGCTGACCAGCGTCAAGGGCTTCACGGCGACGCTGCTGGCCAAGTGGGAGCGGTTCAACGACGGCCAGAAGCGGGTGATGCTGGAGACCGTCGACGCGGACGCCGACCGGGTGGTGCGGCTGATCGCCGAACTGCTGGACATCTCCCGGATCGACGCGGGCCGGCTGGAGATCCGCCGGCAGCGGATCGACCTGCCGGCCGCCGTGCACCGGCACGTGGCCGGGAAGGTCGCCGCCGGGATCCCCGCCGAGCGCTTCGACATCAAGGTGGCCGGGCCGCCCGCCGAGCAGTGGGGCGACCCGGACAAGATCGACCAGGTGCTGGCCAACCTGCTGGAGAACGCGGTCCGGCACGGCGAGGGCACCGTGACCATCGAGGTCGGCCCGGCGAAAGAGCTGGTGGAGGTGCCCGGCATCCCGCCGCGGGTGGTCGAGGGCACCGCGGTGACCGTCAGCGACCAGGGCGCCGGCATCCCCGAGGAGGCGATGCCGCGGGTCTTCACCCGGTTCTGGCGGGGCTCCAGGCGCGGCGGCACCGGCCTGGGCCTGTACATCGTCAAGGGCATCGTCGAGGCGCACGGCGGGGTGATCCGGATCAGCCGGGCCGACGGCGGCGGCGCCCGGTTCCGGTTCGTGCTCCCCGCGGGCGTCCCCGACTTCATGCTCTGAGCCCGCCCGGGGCGCGGCCACCCGCCCGGGGCGGTGGCGGGCTGCGACTACACTCGACCTTTGGCGTTCTGGGACGCCCGGCGACGCAGCAGACCTGATCACGAGCAGGAGCACGGGAAAGATAGAGATGTCGGCACCCAATAAGTCGTACGACCCGGTCGAGGTCGAGGCCCTCAAGCCCGAGGTGGTGGAACAGGCCCGGGACGAGGCGCTCGCCGCCTTCGCCGCCGCCGCCGACCTCGACGAGCTCAAGCAGGCGAAGGTCGCGCACACCGGCGACCGCTCCCCGCTGTCGCTCGCCAACCGCGAGATCGGCGCGCTGCCCCCGCAGGCCAAGGCCGCCGCGGGCAAGCTGATCGGCCAGGCCCGCGGCGCCGTCAACCAGGCCCTGGCCGCGCGCCAGGTCGAGCTGGAGGCGGAGCGCGACGCCCGGGTGCTGGTCGAGGAGGCGGTGGACGTCACCCTGCCGTACGGCCGGGTGCCGCGCGGCGCCCGGCACCCGCTGACCACGCTGGCCGAGCGCATCGAGGACACCTTCGTCGCGATGGGCTACCAGGTGGCCTCCGGCCCCGAGGTCGAGGCGGAGTGGCTGAACTTCGACGCCCTCAACCTGCACGCCGACCACCCGGCCCGCTCGATGCAGGACACCTTCTTCGTCGAGGCGCCCGACGGCACCGCCGACTCCGGCATGGTGCTGCGCACCCAGACCTCCCCGGTGCAGATCCGCGCGATGCTGGCCGGCGAGCCGCCGCTGTACGCGGTCAGCCCCGGCCGGGTCTACCGCACCGACGAGCTGGACGCCACCCACACCCCGGTGTTCCGCCAGGTCGAGGCGATCGCGGTGGACGAGGGCATCACCTTCGGCCACCTCAAGGGCACCATCGAGGTGCTGGTGGAGAAGCTGATCGGCGGCGGCCTCGAACTGCGCTGGCGCCCCTCGTACTTCCCGTTCACCGAGCCCAGCGCCGAGATCGACCTGCAGTGCTTCGTGTGCCGCGGCGCCTCGGTGGGCAACCCCGACCGCCCGTGCCGGACCTGCTCCTCGGAGGGCTGGATCGAGCTGGGCGGCTGCGGCGTGGTCAACCCGCGGGTGCTGGTCGCCGCGGGCATCGACCCGAACCGCTACAGCGGATTCGCTTTCGGCCTCGGCCTGGAGCGGATCCTGATGAACCGCCACAACGTCGCCGACATGCGCGACATGGTCGAGGGTGACGTCCGCTTCACCCTCCCGTTCGGGATGGAGATCTGATGCGCGTCCCGCTTTCCTGGCTGCGCGAGTACGTCGACCTGCCGGCGGGCGAGACCGGCCGCGACGTCGCGGCCCGGCTGGTCCGCGCGGGTCTCGAAGTGGAGACCGTCGAGCAGCTCGGCACCGACATCAAGGGCCCGCTGGTCGTCGGCGAGGTGCTCTCGATCGAGGAGCTGACCGGCTTCAAGAAGCCGATCCGGCACTGCTTCCTGAACGTCGGCGACGCCAACGGCACCGGCGAGCCGCAGGAGATCGTCTGCGGCGCCACCAACTTCCGGGTCGGCGACAAGGTCGTGGTGATCCTGCCCGGCGGCGTGCTGCCCGGCCCGTTCCCGATCTCCGCCCGGCAGACCTACGGCCACACCTCGGCCGGCATGATCTGCTCCGCCCGCGAGCTCGGCATGGGCGACGACCACAACGGCATCATCGTGCTGCCGCCCGAGTACGAGGCCGGCACCGACGCCCTCGAACTGCTGCAGCTGGTCGACGAGGTGCTCGACATCGCGGTCACCCCCGACCGCGGCTACTGCCTCTCGATGCGCGGCGTGGCCCGCGAGGCCGCCGCCGCGTACGGCCTGCCGCTGGCCGACCCGGCGCTGCTGGACGTGCCCCCGGCCAACTCGTACGGCTACCCGGTGAAGGTCGCCGACCCGGTCGGCTGCGACCGCTTCGTGGCGCGCACCGTCACCGGCGTCGACCCGGGCGCGAAGTCGCCGATCTGGCTGCAGCGCCGCCTGCAGAAGGCCGGGATCCGGCCGATCTCGCTGGCCGTCGACATCACCAACTACGTGATGCTGGAGGTCGGCCAGCCGCTGCACGCCTACGACCGGGGCCGGGTGGACGGGCCGATCCAGGTCCGCCGGGCGGTGCCGGGCGAGGAGCTCACCACGCTGGACGGCGTCAAGCGCAAGCTGTCCGCCGAGGACTTGCTGATCTGCGACAACTCCGGCCCGATCGGCCTGGCCGGCGTGATGGGCGGCGCCACCACCGAGATCCTCGACCCGGTCGTGGACGCGGAGACCGGCCTGGCCAGCGGCACCACCGAGATCATCATCGAGGCCGCGCACTTCGAGCCGGTCGCCATCGCCCGCGCCGCCAAGCGGCACAAGCTGCCCTCCGAGGCGTCCAAGCGCTTCGAGCGCGGCGTCGACCCGGAGGCCGCCCGGGCCGCCGCGCAGCGCGCCGTCGACCTGCTGGTGCTGATCGCCGGCGGCACCGCCGAGGCCGGGGTCACCGACATCGCCGCCCCGCACCCGGTGCGCACCATCCCGATCGACGCCGACCTGCCCGACCGGGTGGCCGGCGCCGAGTACGGCCGCGAGACCGTCGCCCGCCGCCTGCAGGAGGTCGGCTGCACGGTCGTCGGGACGGACGTCCTGGAGGTCACCCCGCCGTCCTGGCGGCCCGACCTGACCGACCCGTACGACCTCGCCGAGGAGGTCATCCGGCTGGAGGGCTACGACAACGTCCCGGCCCGGATGCCGGTCACCCCGCCCGGGCGCGGCCTCTCCGAGGCGCAGCGCTTCCACCGGCGGGTCGGCGTGGCGCTGGCCGGCGCGGGCTACGTGGAGATCAACGCGTACCCGTTCGTCGGCGACGCCTCCTTCGACGGCCTCGGGCTGGACGCCGACGACGCGCGCCGGCGCACCGTCAAGCTGGTCAACCCGCTGAACGACGCCGAGCCGGGGCTGCGCACCACGCTGCTGCCGGGCCTGCTGGGCGCGCTGCGGCGCAACGTCGGGCGCGGCAACACCGACCTGGCGATCTTCGAGACCGGCACGGTGTTCCTGCCCAAGGCCGAGCCGAAGGTCGCGCCGCGGCTGCCGGTGGACCGCCGGCCGACCGAGGAGCAGCTCGCCGAGCTGAACGCCGCCCTCCCCGACCAGCCGCGCCGGGTCGCCGTCGCGCTGACCGGCGAGCGGCTGCCCTCCGGCTGGTGGGGCAAGGGCGCGCCGTCCGGCTGGGCGGACGCGGTCGAGGCGGCCCGGGTGGTCGCCGCCGCCGCGGGCGTGGAGCTGACCGTCCGCCAGGCGCAGTACGCGCCGTGGCACCCGGGGCGCTGCGCCGAACTGCTGGTCGGCGACGAGGTCGTCGGCCACGCCGGCGAGCTGCACCCGCGCGTGGTCAAGGCACTGCACCTGCCGGAGCGCACCAGCGCGATGGAGCTCGACCTGGACCTGCTGTTCGCGGACGGCCGCCGGGTCTCCGGCCCGCCGGTCTCCGCCTACCCGGTGGCGACCCAGGACGTGGCGCTGATCGTGGACGCGGCCGTGCACGCCGCGGACGTGGAGGCGGCGCTGCGCGAGGGCGCGGGCGAACTGCTGGAGTCGCTGCGGCTGTTCGACGTGTTCACCGGCGAGCAGGCGGGCGCGGGCAAGAAGTCGCTGGCGTACACGCTGCGCTTCCGGGCCACCGACCGGACGCTGACGGCCGACGAGGCGTCGGCGGCCCGCGCGTCGGCGGTCGCGGTGGCCGGCGAGCGCACCGGCGCGGTGCTGCGCGGGGCCTGAGCGCCCGCTGCGTGACGGAGCCCCGTCGCACCCCCGGGCGGGGGAGCGGCGGGGCTCCGCCGCGTCCGGGCTCAGACGCAGGTGGTGGACTTCAGGACGTCGACGATCCGGCTGACGACCCCGAGGTCGGGCTTGATCTCGTCGGTGGTGAACTCGGCGCCCGCGGTGCGGGCCACCTCGTCCTCGCTCTTGCCGGCCCGGATGGCCTCGCAGACCGTGTCGGCGCCGGCGATCGCCTTCTCCTGGTCGGTGACCAGGCCGGGGTCGATGTCGGCGAGGTCGCCGAGCATGGCGGCCTCGGCGCCGGCGAGTTCGGCCCAGTCGGCGCCGGAGGCGGAGGCGGTGGCGGCGGGCCCGGCGCCGCCGCCCTTCGCACCACCGCCCTTGGAGTCGCTGCCCGGGAAGTCGCAGGAGCTCAGGGCCAGGGCGAGGCCGGCGGCCAGGAGGCCGGCCGCGGTCCGGGTGAGGACGGGACGGGTACGCATGGCCGCCACTGTGCCAGAACCGGCGGCCGCAGGGGCGAAAACCCGTGCGGGAGCGGTCCGTTGACTGCTATGTTCTCGTCGTCGGCCTTCGAACGCGCCCCCGCGGCAGCGTCGGAGGCTTTTTTCATGACTGGACACGGGTACCGGGCGCTGCTGCGGCAGCGCGAGTTCGCGGGGTTGTACGCAGGTTTCACGCTGCTGGCGGGGGCCGGGACGCTGTCCGGCTTCGCGCTGGGCGCGCTGGTGCGGGAGCGCACCGGGTCGCCGTTCCTGACGGCGGTGAGCATGTACGGGTCGTCGTTCGCGGCGGTGCTGGGCGCGCTGACGCTGATGTCGGTCGCGGACGGGGCGCGGCCGCGCCGGACGCTGGTGGCGCTGCACCTGCTGGCACTGGCGGCGACGCTGGCGCAGGCGGTGCCGGGGCTGCCGCTGGCGGGACGGTTCGCGCTGCTGCTGGTGGTCGGCTTCTTCCAGGCGCTCGGCACCGGGACCCGGATGGGCCTGCTGGCGGAGATCGTCCCGCCGCAGGGCTACGCGCCCGCCAGGTCGCTGATGAACGTCACGGCGGGCGGGGCGGCGGTGCTCGGCTTCGCGCTCGGCGGGGTGCTGCTGACCGTCCTGACGCCGTACCGGCTGCTGTGGGCGGCGGCCGGGCTGACGGCGCTGGCGACGGTGGCGGTGGCGGCCACGGTGCGGGAGCGGTCGGTCCGGCCGCCGCGCCGGCCGGGGCTGCGGGAGACCTGGCGGGGCAACGTCGAACTGCTGGGCCGGCCGGGGCGGCGGGCGCTGCTGCTGAACCTGTGGGTGCCCAACGGGCTGGTGGTGGGCTGCGAGGCACTGTTCCTGCCGTACGCGCCCGGGGCGGCCGGGACGCTGCTGGCGGCGGGCTCGGCCGGGATGCTGGTGGGGGACCTGCTGGTGGGGCGGCTGCTGGACGCGGCCCGGCGGGCCCGGCTGGCGTACGGGCTGCGGCTGCTGCTGGCGGGGCCGTTCCTGCTGCTGGCGGCCCGGCCGCCGGTGTGGGCGGCGGCGCTGGCGGTGGGCGTGGCGGGCGTCGGGTTCGCGGCGACGCTGCCGTTGCAGGAGCGGCTGCTGGCGCTGACGCCCGGTGCCGCCCGGGGGCAGGTGCAGGGCGTGGAGTCGGCGGGCCGGATCGCCTGGCAGGGCGTGGGCGCGGCGCTGGCGGGCGCCCTGGCGCAGTGGGTGGAGGTGCGCTGGGCGATCGGGGCGGCGGCCGCGCTGTCGCTGCTGGTGACGGTCGCCTCCCGGCCGGCGGTGGTGCGGGAGACGGCGGGGGCGGTCGCGGTGGGTGGCGGGGGAGCGTGAGGGTCACAGCCGCCGGTGCATGACGTACAGGTCGACGTAGCCCAGGCGGGGGTGGTGGAAGCCCTCGGGGACGGTGCCGACCACGGCGAAGCCCAGCGAGCGGTAGAGGCCGACGGCGGGGGCGTTGCTGGCGACCACGGCGTTGAACTGCACGGCGCGGAAGCCCCGTTCGCGGGCCCAGCGGAGGGCCTCCTCGCCCAGGGCGCGGCCGGTGCCGCGCCCGGCGTGGTCCGGGTCGACCATGAAGCTGGCGCTGGCGACGTGCGCGCCGCCGCCCGCCTGGTTGCGGTTCATCTTGGCGGTGCCGAGGACGGCGCCGGTGGCGTCGTCGACGGCGACCACGGTGCGGTCGGGGGCGGGCAGCATCCACCAGCCGCGGGCCTCGGCGGACGTCAGGTCGGCCGGGTAGGTGAAGGTCTCGCCGGCGGCGACGATGCGGTGGAAGAACGGCCAGACGGCGGCCCAGTCCTCCGGGGTGGCTTCGCGGATCTCCATCCGGCCCAGCATGGTCGCCGTCCGGCCCGGGGGCCAGCGGTTTTCCGGTGCCGGGTGGTGGGCGGGGCGGTGCGCGGTGCGCCGGCGGGGGAGTGACGGACCGTCGGGGCGCTGGGCCGGCCGGGTGGACGAGTTGGCCCGGATACCGTCGCACGCCTTGCGGAGGGGCGCGGCGGGACGCTTCAATCATGGTTAGGAAAGTTTCCTAACTCACCTTCCGCGGGCACCCCCATGCCCGCGGCCGGCAGACGGAGCGTCAGATGCACCCCAGCAAGCACCGCACCGCTCGTACCGCCCGCACCACCCGGGCCGCCCTCGCGATCCTGGTCGGCGCCCTCCCGCTGACCCTGGCCGCGGCCGGGACCGGACACGCCGCCACCCCCGCGGCGAGCACTGCGGGCACCGTGGCGGTGGCGGCCGTCGGACTGGACGACCCGGCGAAGAAGGAGATCGCCATGGAGCTGGTCTCCTCGGCCGAGAACTCCTCGCTCGACTGGAAGGCCCAGTACAAGTACATCGAGGACATCGGCGACGGCCGCGGCTACACCGCGGGCATCATCGGCTTCTGCTCCGGCACCGGCGACATGCTCGAACTCGTCCAGCACTACACCGACCTCAAGTCCGGCAACGTCCTGGCCAAGTACCTGCCCGCGCTGAAGAAGGTCAACGGCACCGACTCGCACTCCGGCCTCGGCAGCGCCTTCGTCAGCGACTGGAAGACCGCCGCCAAGGACACCGTCTTCCAGCAGGCCCAGAACGACGAGCGCGACCGGGTCTACTTCAACCCCTCGGTCAAGCAGGCCAAGGCCGACGGGCTGCGCGCGCTCGGCCAGTTCATCTACTACGACGCCATCGTGATGCACGGCCCCGGCAGCAGCTCCGACAGCTTCGGCGGGATCCGCGCCGCCGCGATGAAGAAGGCCAAGACCCCGGCCCAGGGCGGCGACGAGACCACCTACCTCAAGGCGTTCCTGGACGCCCGGAAGGTGATCATGAAGCAGGAGGAGGCGCACGCCGACACCAGCCGGGTCGACACCGAGCAGCTGGTCTTCCTGAACGCCGGGAACTTCGACCTCAACCCGCCGCTCAAGTGGAAGGTCTACGGCGACCCGTACCAGATCAACGCCTGACACCCCCGACCCGGACGGCCCGGCGCCCGCACGCGCCGGGCCGTCCGCCGTGCCCGGTTCATTCGCTGACGCACCGTCAACACACTTGCTCCGCACGGTTATTACGGATCGGACACATTCCGTGCGGGCGGCCCCGGCGGCTCGTAGCGTCGGCCTCGACCCGTGTCCGGCCCGAGGGGAGACCATGCGCACCCGAGCGATCGCCACCGCCCTCCTGGTCGCCGCGCTGGCCCTGACGGCGGCCGGCTGCGACCAGGACGACGACGGCCGGACGGCGGGCGCGGAGGACGCCGGGCGGGCCGCGTTCGGCGACGTCGAACTGACCTCCTGCCAGGTGGACGACGAACTGAGCTGGCCCTCCGCCACCGTCCGGATCACCAACCACACCGCCACCACCAGCAACTACGTGGTGCAGATCGCCTTCGACGACGGCGCCGGCCGCCAGGTCACCGAGGGCGTCGCCGCCGCCAGCTCCCTCCCGCCCGGCCAGGACGCCCTCGAACACGCCCAGGGCACCGCCGACCCGCACGGCCCGGTCAGCTGCCGGATCGCCGACATCGCCCGCTACGCCAGCCCCTGAACCACCGTGCGCCCCCGGCGGGCGGGAGGGGTGGTTCAGGAAGCGGTGTAGTCGTAGAAGCCGCGGCCGGACTTGCGGCCGAGCAGGCCCGCGTCGACCATCCGGGAGAGCAGCGGCGGGGCCGCGTACAGCGGTTCCTTGTACTCGTGGTACATCGACTCGGCGATCGAGACGATGGTGTCCAGGCCGATCAGGTCGCACAGGCGCAGCGGGCCCATCGGGTGGGCGCAGCCGGCCTCCATGCCCTTGTCGATGTCGGCGGCGGTGGCGACGCCGGACTCGAACATCCGGACGGCGGAGAGCAGGTAGGGGACGAGCAGGGCGTTGACCACGAAGCCGGCCCGGTCGCGGGCGCGGATCGGCTCCTTGCCGAGGACCTCGACGGCGAACTGCTCGGCGCGGGTGGTGGTCTCGGCGGAGGTGGTCAGGGTCGGGATGACCTCGACGAGCTTCTGGACCGGGGCCGGGTTGAAGAAGTGCAGGCCGATCACCTGCTCGGGGCGGCCGGTCGCGGCGGCCAGCTTGACGATCGGGATGGAGGAGGTGTTGGAGGCCAGGACGGCGTCCCGGCGGGTCACCACCTGGTCCAGGGTCTGGAAGATCTTGACCTTGACGTCCTCGCGCTCGGCCACCGCCTCGACCACCAGGTCCCGGTCGTGGAAGTCGGCGAGCTCGGTGGTGAACGACAGCCGTGCCAGCGCCGCGTCCCGGTCCTCCTCGGAGAGCTTGCCGCGCCGCACCGCGGTCTCCAGCGAATTGGTCAGCCGGGTGCGCCCGAGCTCCAGGGCCTCGCCGCTGGCCTCCGAGATCAGCACCTCCAGGCCGGAACGGGCGAAGACCTCGGCGATGCCGGACCCCATGAGGCCGCAGCCGACTACTCCGACGCGCGCGATGTCGCTCACTCAAATGCCCTTCGGGACGGAGCCGGGGGTCACCCGGCCGGGGTGTCGCGGGCGCCGTGGCCCGCCCGGACGACGGTACTACCTGCCTTAACGCCCGTTCACATCGGTGCGTGCCACCGGCGGCGGCGCGCCGGGCGCTGGGCCGAACGGGTGGGCGTCGGCGGTGCGCCGCGCGCGCTCCCCCGTGCGCCCCCCGGGGGCGGACCACAATGCGGAGGGCCGGCCGGAGGAGGGAGCAGGGCATGGGGACGGGATCACTCACCGGACAGGTCGGACTGGTCACGGGGGCCGGACGCGGCATCGGCCGCGAGATCGCCATCGGGCTGGCCGCCGAGGGCATGGCCGTCGGACTGATCGGCCGCACCCAGGACAAGCTGATCGCCACCCTCAAGGAGTGCGTGCGGCACGGCGCCCGCGGCGTCGCCGTCACCGCCGACGTCACCCGCCCCGGCGCCGTCCGGGAGGCCGTCCGCTCGATCGAGCGCGACCTCGGCCCCGTCGACCTGCTGGTCAACAACGCCGGACAGGTCGACCGCGCCGAGGTGCCGATCTGGGAGACCGACCCCGCCCAGTGGTGGCAGGTCGTCGAGACCAACCTGCGCGGCCCCTACAACCTGCTGCGCAACGTCCTGCCCGGCATGGTGCAGCGCCGCCGCGGTCGGGTGATCAACCTCAACAGCGGCTTCGCGCTGCGCCCCGACGGCCACTACACCGCGTACGCCACCTCCAAGGGCGCGCTGCTGCGGCTCTCCGACAACATCGCCGACTCGGTCGGCGAGCACGGCGTCGTGGTGCTCGACATCAGCCCCGGCGCGGTCGCCACCGAGATGACCGCCGGCATGCCGATGTTCGACGACATGAAGGCCTGGGGCTCCGTCCCGTACATGGTCGCCGTCACCGTCGACGCCGCCCGCGGCCGCTTCGACGGGCTGCACGGGCGCTTCCTGCACGCCGGGCGCGACAACCTGGAGACCCTGGTGGCCTCCGCCGCCACCATCCGCTCCACCGACGCCCGCACGCTGCGGC
This sequence comes from Kitasatospora sp. NPDC004272, assembly GCF_053603035.1. Taxonomy (NCBI): domain Bacteria; kingdom Bacillati; phylum Actinomycetota; class Actinomycetes; order Kitasatosporales; family Streptomycetaceae; genus Kitasatospora; species Kitasatospora sp. NPDC004272. The sequence continues at coordinate 14,349 of NZ_JBSGET010000055.1, forward strand.
TGCGCCCGTACGGGCCGGACGACCCGATGGGGTGACGCCCGTTCAGGCGTCGAGCAGGGCGGCCAGGTCGGCCAGGTCGGCCTCCGGGAGGGAGCCGGCCGGCCGGCTCTCGCGGGCGAAGGCGGCGGCCAGGCGCTGCAGGGCCGCGTTGAGCGGCGTCGGCACCCCGTGCAGGCGGCCCAGCAGGACCACCTCGCCGTTCAGGTAGTCGGCCTCGATGTCGCCGGTGCCGCGCACCAGCGACTGCCAGGACGAACCGCCGCTGCGCACCGCGCCCGCCAGCGGCAGCAGCGTCACCCGGTCGCCGCGCCTGGCCCGCTGCTCCTCCTCGGACGGGTACGTGATCCCGGCGGCCGCCAGCACCGCCCCGCCCTCCGCCAGGGCCCGCCGCCACAACCGCGTCCGCAGCTCGCCGTCGATCGGACCGGCCACCGCCTCCAGCGCGTTGCCCAGGTTGCTCAGCAGCTTCGCGTACTTCCAGGCCATCACGTCCTCGACCGCGTACCCGTCGAAGTGCGAGTCGTCCAGGTCGGCGGCGATCCGGGTGGCCGTCCCGTCCGTGCCGTGCGGGTAACGGCCCAGGTGCAGCACGCCCGAGCGGGGCGAGCCCGCCGCCGAGACCGCGCCCGGCTCCAGGTGGGTGGACGGCAGCCACACGCACATCCCGTACACCCGGGCGAAGCGGCGCAGCGCCAGCCGCTCGTTCTCCACGCCGTTCTGCGCGCACACCAGCGGCAGCCGCTCGCCCGCCGTCCCGCCGCCCGCGACCGGGCGGGGCGCCCACCGGTCGAGCAGGGCCGCCGAGTGCTGGGTCTTCACCGCCAGCACCAGCACGTCGTCCGGGGTCAGCTCGACCTCCTCCGGGCCGCCGACCGCCGGGACCGGCAGCAGGTGGGTGCCGTCCGGGACGGTCAGCCGCAGGCCGTCGGCGCGCAGCGCGGCCAGGTGCGGGCCGCGGGCGACCAGCAGGACGTCGCGGCCGCCGCGGTGCAGGCGTCCGCCGATGGTGCCGCCGACCGCGCCGGCGCCCAGGAAGATGTAGCGCATGGGGACGAGCATGCCACGGCGGGGGCCTTGCTCAGGCGCAGAGTTCGGAGGCCGTCACCGCGTGCAGGCCCTGCTCCGCGAGCCCGTCCAGGATGTCCGGCAGGGCCGTCACCGTGCCCGGGTGGCCCATGTGCAGGGCGACCACCGAACCGGCCGCCGCCGCCTTCAGCACCCGGCGGGTCACCGCGTCCGCGCCCGGGTCCGCGTAGTCGCGCGGATCGACGTCGAAGGACAGCACGTGCGCGTAACCGACCTGCTGCGCCTGCTCCTTGAGCATCGTGTTCGCGTACTGCGTGGCGGACGGACGGAACCAGCGGCCGATCGAACCGGTCAAGCGCTGGAGGCGCTGCGCGCACTGGGCTATCTCCTCGCGCGCCTGCTCCGGGCGCATCGAGGAGATGTCCAGGTGGTTCTGGGTGTGGTTGCCCAACTCGTGGCCACCGGACAGGATCCGCTGCGCGATCTGCGGCTGCTCGTCCAGCCAGCTGCCCACCGCCAGCACGGTCAGCCGGGCGCCGCGCTGCTCGGCGGCCTCCAGCAGCGCGGTGGCGATCGCCGGATCGCCCTGGCCGTGGAAGGTCAGCGCCAGCTGCGGCCTGCTGTGCGGCCCGGTCACCACCTCCAGCGGGGTGTCCGGGGCCAGCGGGGGCAGCGCGAACGGGGTCGCGGACGGGGACGGGGAGGCGCTCGGGCTCGGAGTCGGAGTCGGGCTCGGACTCGGGCTCGGCGACTCGGTCAGGTGCGCGGGCTGCGGACGGGCCGCCACCGAGGGGCCGTTCGCACCGGGGCCGTCGGAGGGGCCGCCGCAAGCGGCGACGAGGCCGCCGGCGGCGCTCAACGCGGCCAGGCGGGAGGCGGAACGCAGAACACTGCGGCGGTCGACTGTCATCGCGGCCCAGCCTAAGCGGACGTTTCGGCGGGGTGGCAACGGCTGCGACCCGGACGAGTGGCCGCTCGGGGGAAGGGTGACGGTGCGTGAGGGCGATGGGCGGGGCGGTGGGTTGCGGGGGCCGGAGAGCTGTGCGGGGGGTGCGAGTTGTGCGGGTCGTACGGGCCGCACGGGGAGTCAGGTGGTGCCGGCGGGGGTGGCGGGGACGGGGGTGGTGGCGGCGGTGGTCGCGGGGTTGGCGGTGGTCGCGGGGCTGGCGGTGGTGGCGCCGAAGAGCAGGGCGGCGGTGACCAGGGCGGCGCCGAGGAACTGCGGCGGGGTGGGGGCGGTGGCGGTCAGCAGCGCGCCGGAGAGGGTCGCGGTGAGCGGGATCAGGCCGCCGAACAGGCCCGCCCGGTCCGCCGGGAGCACGGTCAGCGCCGAGTACCAGAGCAGGAACGCGCCGCAGGTCAGCACCGGACCGAGATAGAGCAGGGCGAGTAGTTCCCCGCCGGTGGGCGCGCGCAGCGCGGACGGCGAGAGGGCGGCCGTCACGGCGAAGAGCGGCACCGCCATCAGCGTGGTGTAGGCGGACACCCGGACCGGGCCGAGCCGGGGCAGCAGCGGGACGGCCAGCAGCGAGAAGGCCGCCTCGCACAGCAGGGTGCCGGTCGCCAGCAGCAGGCCGAGCGCGTCGCCGTGGCCGAATCCCTGGGTGAGCGCCGCGCCGCCCACCACCAGGGCCGCCGCCACCAGCAGCCGGGCCGCCGGACGGCGGCGGGCCAGCAGCGGGCCGGCCACGCCCAGCAGCAGCGGGGTGCAGCCGACCACGCTGCCGACCACCGCCGGGTCGGTGTGCCGCAGCGCGGCGACCAGCAGCAGGTTGAACCCGAACAGGCCGGTGGCGGACAGGGCCAGCAGCAGGGCGAGTTCGCGCACCGTCAGCCGGTGCGCGAGCCGCGGCCGGCGGCGGGCCAGCGGCAGCAGCACCGCGGCCGCCAGGGTGTAGCGCAGCGCCTGGCCGCCGGCCACCGGGAAGGAGGAGAAGGCGGCGCTCACGCCGGTGGACGCGCCGAGCAGGGACATCGCGGCGGCCGCGCGGCCGGAGCCGGCGGGGGTGGTGGGTGTCATGGGAGCCACGCTAGGAGGAGGGTGGTTCGGTTCCCAGGGCCACTCGGGGGGTGCTGGAGCGGACCAATCGAGTAGGTTGGTTGTGCCTTCAGGGGCTCGGGGAACGGCGAGGCCCAGTCTGCTGACGGTGCACTGCCGCCCGGCGCATCTGCTTTCGGTTCTGTTTACGGCACGCAGCAGCACGGACCTTCGACGGGCTCCGGCCGTCAGCAGCACGGCCCCGCCGTTCCCCGGGCCCCTGTTTTCGCCTCCCGCCGTTCCTGACCGGGCTCCCTGTGTGGAAGGAAGTGAGGCTTCGGGTGCGGGAGTTGCTGATCACGCTGGGGGAGGGCGGCGGGGAGCTGGCCGGGCGGCTGACCCGGGAGCTGCGGGCGGCGGTGCGGGACGGTCGGCTGGTCGCCGGGGCGCGGCTGCCCGCGAGCCGGGCGCTGGCCGTCCAACTGGGCGTCTCACGCGGGGTGGTGGTCGAGGCGTACGAGCAACTCGCCGCCGAGGGCTACCTGGTGGGGCGGCAGGGGTCGGGGACCAGGGTCGCGGACGGGGTGGCGGCCGAGCCGCCGGGGGCGGACGTCCGGGCGGTGGCGGCCGAGCCGCGGTACGACCTGAAGCCGGGCTCGCCCGACCTGGGGGCGTTCCCGCGGACGGCCTGGGCGGGGGCGGTGCGGCGGGCGCTGCAGGGGGTTGCGAACCGGGATCTGGGGTACGGCGATCCGGCCGGACTGCCGCAGCTGCGCGGGGAGTTGGCGGCCTACCTGGGCCGGGTGCGGGCGGTGGCCGCACGGCCGGAGCGGGTGGCGGTGGTCAGCGGGGTCGGGCAGGGGCTGGCGCTGCTGACCGGGGTGCTGGCCCGGCACGGGCGGCGGCGGATCGCGCTGGAGGACCCGGCCTCGCCCGGCACCCTGGAGCTGCTGCGTGCCCACGGCATCGAGCCGGTCGGCGTACCCGTCGACCAGGAGGGCCTGGTGGTGAGCGAGTTGGCGGCGAGCGGGGCGGACGCGGTGCTGGTCACGCCCGCCCACCAGTACCCCACCGGGGTCGTGCTGTCGGCCCGCCGACGGGGCGAACTCGCCGCCTGGGCGCGGGCCGGCGGGCTGGTGGTGGAGGACGACTACGACGCCGAGTTCCGCTACGACCGCGAACCGCTGGGCGCCGTCCAGGGGTTGGCACCCGAGCGGACGGTGTACCTGGGCTCGCTCAGCAAGACCCTGGCGCCCGGGCTGCGGCTCGGCTGGGCGGTGCTGCCCTCCTGGCTGGCCGGGGACTTCCGGGAGGCCAAGCGCTACGCCGACCTCGGCACCGGCGCGATCGACCAACTCGCCTTCGCCGCACTGCTGGAGGGCGGCGGCTACGACCGCCACCTGCGCGCCGTCCGCCCCCGCTACCGCGCCCGCCGCGACGCGCTGGTGGCCGGCCTGCGCGAGCACCTGCCGCGGGCCGGGCTGCGCGGGGTCGCCGCCGGTCTGCACCTGTACGCCGAACTGCCGTCCGGCGCCGACGAGTCGGAGCTGGTGGCGGCCGCGCTGCGGCACGGGGTGCGGATCGCGCCGGTCGCCCCCGGGCGGCTGTCGCCCGGCCCCGGGGCCGTCGCGCTCGGGTACGCGGTGCCGGCCGAGCAGCGGCTGCGCGAGGCGGCGGCGCTGCTCGGCGCGGCGTACCGGGAGATCGGCTGACGAATCGTCAACTGACGTGTGGTGCCTGGTCGGTGGCTATCACGATCACTATCGCCACCACCGCGAGCACGGCCGCCAGGTTGATGGACTGGACGAGCCCGCGCTGCTGCTTCGGCGCGTAGCCGAGGGCGGCGCCGGCGGCCAGGCCGGTGAGCAGGCCGCCCAGGTGGCCCTGCCAGGAGGTGAAGCCCGCCGAGAGCACCATCCACAGCACCAGGGTGACCAGCATCTGGTTGCCGCCGAGCGGGTCGTAGCCCTGTCGGCGGCTGAGCACCCAGTACCCGCCGGCCAGGCCGAAGACCGCGCCGGAGGCGCCCATCGCCAGGGTCTCCGGGGCGAGCCAGTAGGTCAGGGCGGAGGAGCCCAGCGCGGACAGCAGGTACAGCGCGAGGAAGCGCAGCACGCCGAGCCGGTTCTCGACCACCTGGCCCAGGTTCCACAGCCAGTACATGTTGAACACGATGTGCAGGACGCCCATCGGCCACGCGGTCGGCTCCAGGTGCAGGAACGCGCCGGTGATCAGCCGCTCCCACTCGCCGTGCGCGATGCCCGAGAAGTGCGGCACGTACGTGTACGGGTCGGCGTCCGGGGGCGGCGGCAGGACGTTCGAGCCCAGCACCGCGAAGCGGTTCACCGTCTCCGGCCGGACCAGTTCGACCAGGTACGCGGCCACGTTCAGGGCGATCAGCACGAGGGTCGCGTACGGGCGGGAGGTGATCCGGCCGCCGAACGCCGTCCGGGCCTGCCGGACGCCCTGGTGGCCGGACTTGACGCACTCCACGCACTGGTAGCCGACCGCCGCCTCGCGCCGGCAGGCCGGGCAGACGTTGCGGTCGCAGCGGGTGCAGCGGACGTACGACTCCCGGTCGGCGTGCCGGAAGCAGGTCGGCGGCGGCGGCTCGGGAGCCGGGGCTCCCGGATCGGGATGCGTGGCGGCCATGTGCGGGTCCTCCCCTGGGCGGTGGTGCTCGGCCGCGGGGGTCTCCACGGCGATCTTCCACGGTGAAACGGCGCTCACCCTAGAGCACGGCCCGGACGGCGCACGCAGCAGGGAGGGGAGGGGTTCAGACCACTGCGGGCAGGTCGATCACGGCGACGGTGCCCGGGAGCCCGACGGCGAGCCGGCTGCCGTCCGGGCCGGGCGCGGCGACCGGGGAGGGGGCGTGGGTGGCGCCGTCATCCGTTCCTTCCTCTTCCGTCGACGGTGGCGGGAGGCTACCGGCGGGCACGGTCGACGGCGCGGGGTTCACCGGCGGACGGTGCTCAGGATCGTGAACTTCGGACTGCCCGCCACCGTGCGGCAGTTGCCGAACAGGCGGCGCAGGGTGACGTGGTAGCCGAGGTGGCGGTTGCCGACCACGCGCAGTTCGCCGCCCGGGCGCAGGACACGGCGGGCGCCGGTGAACATCCGCCGGGCGATGGCGTCGGTGGTGGCCTGGTGGGAGTGGAACGGGGGGTTGAGCAGGACCAGGTCGGCGGAGGCGGTGGGGAGGTCGGCGAGGGCGTCGCCGACCAGGAACTCGGCGGCCCGGTCGGGGCCGAGGTTGCCGCGGAAGGTCTCCTCGGCGGAGGCCACGGCCTGGAACGACTCGTCCACGAAGCGGAGTTCGGCGTTCGGGTCGGCGAGCGCGGCGGCCGTGCCGAGAACGCCGTTGCCGCAGCCCAGGTCGACGATCCGGCGCGGGCCGCCGGTCGGCTCGGGCAGGTGCTGGAGGAAGAAGCGGGTGCCGATGTCGAGGCGGTCCGCGCAGAACACGCCCGCCTGGTTGGCGACCTGGCGGCCGGACAGGACGCCGATGCCGTCCGGGAGCCGGTAGCGCAGCGGCCACGGGTTGGCCGGACGGGCGAGGCCGGCGTCCGGCGCGGTGTGGATCAGGCGGGCCTTGCGGACCGCCAGCGAGGTGCGGGTCGGGCCGAGGATCCGCTCGAACAGCTCCAGGGTGGAGGTGTGGATCTCGGTGACCATGCCGGTGCCCGCGACCACGGTGCCCTCGTGCACGGCCGGGGCCAGCCGGTGCAGCTGGTCCTCCAGCAGGGCCAGGCTCTTCGGGACCCGCACCAGCAGCACGTCGATCCGCGCGGGCGGGGCGTCCTGGGTGCTGCGGACCGTCACGGCGGCCGGGTCGAGGCCGTTGCGGGCGAGGTTCGCGGCGATCGCCCGGGAGGCCAGGTACGAGTCGGTGACCGCGGTGAGCGGGCCGGCCTTCGCCGCCAGCGCGGTGGAGAGCGCGCCCCAACGGTCGCCGAGGACGGTGACCGCGCCGTCCAGCGGCACCGCCTCCTCGTGCAGGTGCCGCAGCAGGTAGTCGTCGGCGGCGTCCCAGGCGCGCAGCTGCTCGCGCGGATCCTCCGGGAACCGGGCCAGCTCGAACTCGCCCCAGGCGGTGGTGAAACAGTTCATCGTGCCCACCAGGCTAGCGGAGGGCGAGAGCGCTACGGAGAGTGAGGCGGACGTGCCGGGACGGCGGGAGCGGGTGGTCGGGGCGGTGCTCGGCTCGGCGGTCGGGGACGCCCTCGGCGCACCCTTCGAGTTCGGGCCGGCCGGGGCGTTCGGGGCGCGCTTCCCCGGCCCCGCCGAGATGTGCGGGGGCGGCGGCTGGGAGCCGGGCGAGGCCACCGACGACACCCAGATGGCCGTCCACCTCGGCGAATCGCTGCTCGCGGCCGGCGGGCTCGACCTGCCCGAGATGTTCGAACGGTTCCGCGGCTGGGCGGCGGGCGATCCCAAGGACATCGGCATCCAGACCGAGATCGTGCTCGGCGGCGGACTGCCCTGGGACCTCGCCGCCGCCCTGCACTTCCAGGCCGAGGGCCGGGCCGCCGGGAACGGCGCGCTGATGCGGGCCGTCACCGGGGCGGTCTGGTTCGCGCCGCAGGGGCGCGCGGCGACGATGGCCGCGGCGCGCCGGATCACCGCGCTCACCCACGGCGACGGCGCGGCCTGGGAGGGCACCGCGATCCTGCACGAACTGCTGCGCGTCGCCCTGGACGGCGGCGACCCGGTGGCGGCGGTGCCGCGGACGCTCCGCGAGGTGCGGGCCGAGCACCGGGAGCGGTGGGCGCGGGTCCTCGCGCCGGACTGGCGGCCGGAGCTGGCGACGGAGGGCAACGGGGCGGTGTGGGCGTGCCTCGGCTCGGCCCTCTGGGCGCTCCGGGAGACCGGCGGCTTCGCGGACGCGCTGCGGGCGGTGATCGACCTCGGCGGCGACACCGACACGACGGCGGCCGTCACCGGCGGGTTGGCGGGGGCGGTGTACGGGGCGGACGCGATCCCGGCGCGGTGGCCGGCGGCGCTGCACGTGCCGCTGCCCCCGACCGGGCGGGTGCTGCGGGCGGGGGAGCTGGCGGCGCTGGCGGTGGCGCTGGACGAGGGCGGGCGTGCGGGGACGGTGGCGGGCGTGCGGGGGCGGTGGCCGGCCAGGGGCTCCGGGGGCACTGCTCACGGCACGCAGCAGCACGGGCCTTCGACGGGCTCCGGCCGGTAGCAGCTCGGACCCGCCGTTCCCCGGGCCCCTGTTGTGCGTACTCGTGTGCGGAGGTGATCAGGCGGTGGTGAGGACCAGGGCCGCGTTGTGGCCGCCGAAGCCGAAGGAGTTGGTGAGGGCGGCGGTGGCGGACCGCGGGCCGGAGGTGGTGACGAGGTCGAGGGGGGTGGCGGGGTCGGGGGTGGCGAGGTTGCGGACGGCGGGGGCGTGCTGGTGGTGGAGGGAGTAGGCGGTGGCGAGGGCGGAGAGGGCTCCGGCGGCGCCGAAGAGGTGGCCGGTCATGGACTTGGTGGCGGTGACGGCGGGGCGGTGCGGACCGAAGACGCGGGCGAGGGTCTCGGCTTCGGTGAGGTCGCCCAGCGGGGTGGAGGTGGCGTGGGCGTGGACCAGGCCGATCGCCTCGGGGGGCAGGCCGGCGTCGGCGAGGGCGCCTCGGACGGCGCGGACCTGGCCGTCGGCGTGGCCGGCGGTGATGTGGTGGGCGTCGGAGGTGACGGCGGCGCCGGCCAGGGTGGCGTAGCGGCGGGCGTGCGGGCGCAGGGTGGCGCGTTCGAGGACGAGCATCGCGGCGCCCTCGGCGATGACGAAGCCGTCGCGTCCGGTGTCGAAGGGGCGGGAGGCGCCGGCCGGGTCGTCATTGCGCAGCGAGTGGGCGCGGGCCTGGGCGAATCCGGCCAGCGGGAGGGGGTGCAGGCAGGCTTCGGTGCCGCCGGCGAGGACGACGTCGGCGCGGCCGAGGCGGATCAGGTCCACGGCGAGGGCGAGGGCCTCGGCGCCGGAGGCGCACGCGCTGACGGGGGTGTGGGCGCCGGCCTTGGCGCCGAGGTCGATGGAGACCCAGGCGGCGGGCCCGTTGGCCATCAGCATCGGGACGGTGTGCGGGGAGACCTTGCGGACGCCGGAGCGTTCCAGCACGTCGTCCTGGTCGAGCATGGTGACCGCGCCGCCGGTGCCGGTGCCGATGACCACGGCGAACCGTTCGCCCTCGACCGCGGGGCGTCCGGCGTCGGCCCAGGCTTCGCGGGCGGCGATCAGGGCGAGCTGTTCGCTGCGGTCGAGGCGGCGGGCCTCGATCCGGTCGAGGACGGTGGAGGGTTCGACGGCGAGCTGTCCGGCGATCCGGATCGGCAGTTCGGCGGCCCACGGGCGGTCGAGGGCGCGGATGCCGTTGTGCCCTTCGCACATGGCCCGCCAGGTGGCGGGGGCGGTGCCGCCGAGCGGGGTGGTGGCCCCGAGGCCGGTGATGACGACGGTGTCGTGGGCGGTGCGCATGGCGATACTCCCGTTGTAAAGGCAGCACAATGATCGGTCTCTGCCGGCGTTCGGCCGGTGATCCGATGGGCCCCACTCTGCCAAGGGAAACGGGCATGGAAGGCTGCCGGGTAGGACTGAGTCGCACCCGGTGGAGTTGTAGGTTCCCTACATTTTTGTCTGACGGCCGGTCAGGGCGGCAGGGCGTGCGCCCGGGGCGGCAGGGCGGTGAGCGCCAGGTCGAACGCGGCGTCGCTGCGCCCCGGTCCGGCGGCGCGCAGGGCCTCGGCGAGGCGGGGGGGTGTCGGCGGTCGGGTCCCAGGCCGTCTCGGGGGCGGCGAGGTCGAGCACGGAGCCGAGCACCAGCGCAACGCCGGCGGCTTCTGCGCGTACATCACCCAGGGCCTCGGCCGCCCCGCCGGGTTCGGCGCCGCCCTGCTCGCCCTGCTCGCCCTGCTCGGCTACCTCGGCATGAACATCGGCGTCTTCGGCCTGCTCGGCTCGGCCACCAGGGACACCGTCCAGGCGCTCACCGGCCACGACGTCCCCTGGCTGCTGCCCGCGCTGATCGGCCTGCTGGTGATCTGGTACGGCGGCTTCCGCTCGATCGACTTCGGCGCCACCCTCGCGCTCGGCTCCGACTGGCCGATCGCCCACCACGACCCGCGCGGCGTCCTCGCCTACGCCCAACTGCGCCGCCACGCCGGAACCGGCACCGCGCCCGTCAACCCCGGCCAGGCCTTCGCCGCGCTGATGGCCCTGGAGGGCTACACCACCCACGCGGCCCGCGCCGCAGGCGAGTCCGTGCACACCGGACGGATCGCCCCCGGCCTGCGCGCCGACCTCACCGCCTTCGCCCTCGACCCGCTCACCGCCGACCCGGACGCCTTCGCCGAGACGGCGGTGCCGCTCACCACGTTCAACGGGGTCGTCACCAACCGGGGTGCCGGGTAAGGGACTTCAGAGGTCGGCGGCGTCGATCCAGCAGATCGTCGCCACCGGCTCCGGGCCCTGCTCGACCGATTCGGCGGCCAGCAGGGCCCAGTCGCGGCAGTGCTCGACGACCCGCTCCCACGGCCAGGAGCGGTCCACATCCCAGTCGATGCCCGGGCCGGAGCCTCCGTACCGGCTCCCGTCCGGCCGGACCTCCCGGAGCATGAAGTACAGCACCGCCTGCCCGTGCGCCGCCAACTCCCCGATCACCTCCGGGAGACGGGCCGCCGGCCAGCACCACCCCTCCCCGTCCACGCTCAACTCCCTCACGCGCGGTGGCACCACCTCGCGGCGCGCCCCCAGCTCGGTCAGCGCCTCGCGCAGCGCCACGCCCTCGCAGTCGTCCGGCGCCTCGCCGCGCCGGTTGAACTCCGCGTACGTCCGCCGCAGTGCCGGGGTGGCCGCCTCGACACGCAGCCTGCCCAGGGACTCCGCCGACCACTGGCGGACCACCGCGTTTCCGCTCTCCAGCAGGCCGATCAGCACCGCGCCCGGGCGCCGGTCGTCGAAGGCGTTGAACACCTCGATCGCGCACAGCTGACCGAACGGGTTCAGCGTCGGCGTCGCCGCGATCACCGCGTCCAGCACCTGCGGGCCGAGGTGGATCAGACCGTACTGCGCCTCCTCGGCGGTGGCGGTCGACTCCGCGTCGAGGTCGGCGACCAGCGCGGCGATCTCGACGGCGTCGTCGTCGGTGGTGGCGGTGAAGGTGGTGGCGGTGGTGGCGGTGGTGGCGGCGGGGTGCATGGCGGGATGCCGGGGTGCGGGTGGCGGCTGAGGCCAGCGGTTTTCGCAGGTGGCGGGTGGTGGCGCGCGGTGGCGGGCGGCCTGCGGGGCTCAGCTCGGGTGGTCCAGGTAGGCGTGCAGGGCGGCCGAGCCGGCGAGCAGGGCGCGGCCGCGGGCGGTCAGTCGGTCCTGCCAGGCGGTCAGGGTCGGGCGGAGCGCCGCCGGGGAGCCCGCCGTGCGCAGCCGGTCCAGGATCTCGGCGGTGCGGGCCAAGCCGTGCCCGCCGCGCCGGAGTTGCTCGGCGAGGAGCAGTTCGCGGACCTGCGCGGGGGTGTACATCCGGTACCCGGTGCGGGTGTCCCGGGGCGGAACGACCAGGCCCGCCCGCTCCCAGGCGCGGAGGGTGGCCGGGCGCAGGCCCAGGCGGTGGGCGAGCGGACCGATGTGGGTCCCGGCGGCGGCCGTCGCGGCGGGCGGCGGGTCGGTGGCGGGCAGGTGGTCGAGCGCGGTGCGGACCGCCTCCAGGGTGCGGCGGTCCTCGGCGAGCAGGGCGTGGCCGTCGTCGATCAGGCGCAGCGCCTCCGGCAGGTCGTCCGCGTTGACGGCGCACATGATCGCGGTGGCGGCCGGGTGGCCGTGCCCCGGCAGCAGTGCGAGGAAGGCCCGCAGCGCGGCCGCGTGGCGCTCGCCGTACTGCCGGTACCCGTGCGCGGAACGGGCGGCGGCCGGGAGGACGCCCGCCTCCTCGTAGTTGCGCACCGCCTGGGCGGACAGGCCGTGCGCGCGGGCCAGGTCGATCGGACGCAGCGGCATGGGTTTGAAGGTTTCCTGGTCGATTCCCGGGCTGGGAGCGGAAAAGCTTACACCGTGACTTCAACGATACGTTGGAAGCCATGACCGCCGCCTCGCTCGGGGACGCCGCCCGTCCCTTCACCGCCGCCGCCCTCGCCGCCCTCGTCCCCGCCGGCACCCGGTTGCTCGCCCTCGGCGAGCCCACCCACGGCGCCGAGGAGTTCCTCGACCTCCGCAACGAACTCTTCCGCCACCTGGTCACCGCGCACGGCTACCGCTCGATCGCGGTCGAGAGCGACTGCCTGGCCGCGCGCACCGTCGACGCCTACCTGGACGGCGCGGACGGCGAGTTGGACACCGTGCTGCGGGAGGGCTTCGGCCACGGCTTCGGGGCGTACGCCGGGAACCGCGAACTCGTTTGCTGGGCCCGGCAGTTCAACGCTTCGGCCGGGGCGGACGAGCGGATCAGGTTCTACGGGGCGGACGGCCCGTTGGAGTACACCGGCGCCGCCGCACCCGGCCCCGCGCTGCTCCGGCTGCACGACTTCCTGGCCACCCGCCTCCCCGGCCAACCCCTCCCCGCCCGCGAGGAGTTGCTCCACCTGCACGGGCCGGACGACCGCTGGACCGAACCCGCCGCCGCCCTCGACCCCGCCCGCTCGATCGGCCGCACCGAGGACGCCGTCCGGCTGCGGCTGCTCGCCGACGAGTTGAACCTCCTGCTGGCCGCGCACCGCCCGCAGTTCCAGCACGAGCAGGACGCACTCTGGCAGGCCGAACTCGACGCCCGCACCGCCACCGGCCTGCTCCGCTACCACGCGGCGACCGCCGGGGACGGGCCCGACCGGCTCAACTCCCTGATGCAGCAGCGGGGTCTGATGATCGCCGACAACGTCGAGGCGATCCTCCACCGCGAGGCCCGCCGCGGCCCGACCCTGCTCTTCGCCCACAACCGGCACCTCCAGCGCACGGCCGCCCGCATCCCGCTCGGCGAACAGCTGCTCCAGTGGTGGAGCGCCGGATCCCTGCTCGAATCCCGCCTCGGCGACGGATACGCCTTCCTCGCCACCGCCTTCGGCCACCGCGCCCCCGACGACCACCCGGCCCCCGACACCCTCGAAGGGCTCCTCGCCACCCTCCCGTTCCCGCGCAGCGTCCTCGTCCCGAAGCAACTCGACGCGGTGGTGAGCGGGTTGGGCGGGGTCAAGGCGCGAGTCCCGGCCGACCACACCTACTTCGGACTGGACCCGGCGGAACTCGGGCAGCTGGACGGGGTGGTGTTCGTCCGGGAGATCGCCCGGCAGCAGGGGCTGTTCGGCGGCGGGGACGCGTGAGCGGGCTCAGCAGAACGTCTCGATGAAGAGCAGCACCCGGCCGTCCGCCGCGGTGAACTCGTACGCCAGGTAGAAGGGCAGCGAGCCGGCGGCGTACCTCGCCCGGGCCTCCGGCGAGGCCGCCGAGCACCCGGCCCTGCCGCTCGACCGGCTCCGCGAACTGCTCGCCGACCCCGCGACCGCGCCCCGTGCCGCCGCGAACCCGTCCCTCCCGGTCGCGGACCTGCTGCGCCTGCTGCCGCCGGAGTAGCGGGCCCGCGAGCGGAACGGCCGGCTCAGCGGTCGTGCCGGTGCGCGGGCGGGGTGAGCAGCCGGGCGGTCAGCGCCCGGGCGGCGGCGCTGCCGTCGGGGCGGGGGAACGGGCCGCGCGGGCCGTGCAGGTGGCGTGCGGTGACGGAGCCGGTCGGCAGGTCGGCCCAGTCCGTGCGGTGGAGCAGGACGGTGTGGGCCTCGGTGTGCGCGGCCTCGTCCTCGTCGTCGTCGGGCGGGGCGAGGTGCAGCTGCAGCCGGTGCCGGTCCAGCCACCGGAGGGCGAGCACCTGGCGGTCGGTGCGCGCGGCGAACAGCCGGCGCGGGCGCCGGGCGGGGGCGTCGAGGTCGATCAGGAACAGCTGCCCGGAGAAGGCGTAGCCGCCGTCGTAGTCGCCGGTGCCGACGGCCAGCAGCGGCAGCTCGGAGTGGAAGGCGAGGGCGTTCACCGACTGGTCGAAGCCGAACCGCCGGATCAGTCGGGGCGTGGCACCGGTCTCGAACAGGCTGAGCTTCAGCGCCTCGCCGTACCCGTCGGCACAGGCCACGGCGAGCAGCCGGCGGTCCGGGTCGGCCACCGCGACGGCGGGATCGCCGAGCGGGGCGACGAGATCGGAGGCGGTCAAGGACTGCTCCTTTCGCGGAAGCGGAATGCGGAATGCGGAGGGCGGAATGCGGAGGCGGGTGGTGCGGACGGGGCGCTGGTCAGGTGACGCAGTCGAGGACGCGGCCGTCGACGGTGCCGACCAGCAGCCGCCCCGGGCCCGGGACGGTGAGCGCGGTCGGGCGCACGACGACCGGGCCGAGGGTGAGCGGGGCGCGGTGACGGACAGTGCCGTCGGTGGCCGAGAGGGAGACCACCTCGCCTTCTTCGTAGGCGAGGTGGACGGTGTCGCGGTCCATGTCCAGGTCCAGTGCGGTAGCCGGGAGGTCGGTGCGGAACGCCCAGCGCGGCGCGCCGTCGGACGGGTCGCGGCGCACCACGAAGGAGCCGCCCGGTTGCAGGCCCCGGCCGTCGTACACGGTGCCCGCGTGCAGCAGGTCGCCGTCCGGGAGTTCGACGCCCGGGCCGCCGAAGTGCCGTTGCCCGGGCTCCCAGGACTGTCGGAAGCGCGTCCGGGCACGTCCGGCCAGCCGTCCGGCCCGCTGTTCGGCGGGCAGCGCGGTCGGATCGGCGGCCGTCACCCACAGGGAGGAGTTCCGGTTGGCGAGTGAGTACGCCAGGGTGCCGCGCCGGATCCGCAGTGGGCGAAAGGTGCGCGGGGCGAGCCCGGGCAGGTCGTCAGGTCCGGTGAACAGGAATGCGGGAACCGGGAGTTGGTGCCGCGCCGTCACCGCGCCGTCGGCGAGGCGCACCTCCGCGACGGTGGCGGGGGCGTCGAGGGCGTCCGAGTGCGGACCGGTCAGGTACACCCAGGCGCGGTCCTCGTCCGGGGCGATCACCAGTTCGTGGCCTGCGCCGTTCGTCGGCACCGCCCAGGCGGGTTCGCCGGTCGGCGTCCGGCACTCCAGCAGCACGCCGGGGAGGGGGGCCAGCAGCCGGCCGTCCGCCAGTTCCGCGACTGCGTGGACCGGGCCGCGCCGCTCCCGTCCGGTGGCGAGACCGTCCAGCAGGGCGCGGGCGGACGCGCTGCCGTCCGACCGGAGCGCGGGGACGCGTGGACCGGTCAGCTCCCGCTCGCTGACCGAACCCGCCGCGAGACCACGCCAGTTCGCGCGGTGCAGCCGGGCGCGGTGACCCTCCCGGTGGGCGGTCCGGTCCTTCCAGTCGTCCGGCGGGGCCAGCAGCAGGTGCAGCGAGGTGCCGTCCGCCCATTCCAGGCCGCGCACCTCGCGCCCGAGCCAGTGCTCGAACAGCGAGACGGCCGCGCCGGTGGTGAGGTCCAGCAGGAGCAGCTCACCCTCGAAGTGGTAGCCCCCGTCGTACGCGCCGGTACCGATCGCCAGCAGCGGCAGCTCCGGATGGAAGGCCAGCGCGCGTACCGGGAAACGGGAGTGTGCCAGCGCCACGCAGGACGGCCCGGACGACGACCCGGACGTGTCGTACACCGCGATCGGCGCGGGCTTTCCGCCCTCGGTGGCCCCGGCGACGGCGAGCAGGCCGCGCCGGTCGTCGGCCGTCGCGAGGGCGGGCTCGCCGACCTCGGCGAGCGGGCGGTCGGCCAGGACGCGGACGATGCGGCGGGAGCTGTTCACACGGGTGATCGTCGCAGACCGCAGGCAGGTCGATCAGCCGGTTATCGGCCTACGGGCAGGAGCTGGAGCAGGCCGCCCGTCGCGTCGGAACGCACTCGCCACCGCCCGGCCGGGAGCGGCACGGGTGCCTCGGCCGGCACCCTGCCGTCACCGTCCGGGTACGGCGGGTACGAGATGCCCAGATCGGCGCCCGCCTCGGCGGAGTCCATCAGGACGGCCGGGCCGTCCGTCTCCCAACTGCCGCAGTCCTCCCAGGTGATGGCCGGGTCGGCGATCAACTCGCCCACGGTGGGCAGCAGTTCGTCCCAGTCGTAGCCGCCCGTCCAGCGGACGAAGATCCGGTGCGCGGGCAGGTAGCAGGTGGTGGCCGGCTCGCCGCCCAGCACCAGGGCGCGCAGTCGGCTGCCGCGCAGTGCGACCGTCTCCGCCCACCCCTCGACCCCGCACGCCCGGTCGTAGTCGTCCGGCCCGCCCGTACCGTCCAGCCCGGAACCGCCCAGGATCAGCGCCTCCGGGGTGCAGCCGCCCCAGGCGGCGAGGGCGGAGCACGGGACGACGACCAGTGGGCCGCCCATCGAGGGCACCCGGACGGAGGTGTTCATGGCGGCCATCCTGCTCCGACACACTGACACGGGCCGCCCCCGTGCTGGGGACGGCCCGTGCGAGGGGTTCAGCGGGTGGTCTCCTCGCGGCTCTCGATCAGGACGGCCGGCTCCAGCGGCGAGGCGATCTCCTGCGGCTTGCTGCGCGAGGCCCAGTCGCGGATGCCGATGACCACCATCACGAAGAAGACCGCGTACACGATGCCGGAGAAGTACAGCTCCGAGTGCACCGCCAGCGGCACGCCGACCAGGTCGACCGCCAGCCAGACGAACCAGAACTCGATGTAGCGGCGGGCCTGGCTGTACATCGCGATGATCGAACCGACGAAGATCCAGGCGTCCGCGCTCACCATCCACATCGGCGCGCCGGGGTAGAACGAGGCGTCCTGCCACTTCAGCACCGCGGCGAAGGCGACCGTGCCGAGCACCATCGCGGCCATCAGCACCGCGCGCTCGCTCCAGTTCGCCCAGCGGACGTTGATGGCGCCCTCCTGCTCGCGGCTGCGCTTCCAGGTCGCCCAGCCCCAGGACGCCGAGACGATGATCACGACCTGCCGGGCGGCGTTGCCGCCGAGGTCCACGTTCAGGCTGGCGATCAGCAGGAACACCGAGCCGAGGATCTGCACCGGCCAGGCCACCAGCGACCGGCGCAGGGCCAGCCAGACGGTGGCGAGCGCCAGGATGTTGCCCAGGAAGTCGGACCAGTAGACGGGGAGGCCGAAGAAGCTGAACTGCTCGTTCAACCAGTGGAATGCGCTCATGACTCACACCTTTGTTCGTACGGAGCGAGGTGGTGGTGGGGGAGGGACGGCCGACCCGCGCAGGGGAGGGGAGGTCGGCCGGGCACGCGGGCATCGGGCGCGGTGACGGGGGTGGGGCGGGGGTGCGTGCCGGAGGGGAAGGGAGGGGGGAACGGTCGGCCCCGCCCGGAAGCGGGGGAGCGGCGGGGCCGACCGGGCTCAGGGGCTCAGCGCCTCAAGCGGTGGGGGCGGCGGGGCGGGGTGCGGCGGCCAGCAGGGCGTCCGAGCGGCGGACGTCCTCGTGCGCGGCGGCGAGCAGTTCGCCCACGGTGGCGAACTTCTCGGTGTCGCGCAGCCGGGCGACGAACCACAGTTCGACGCGTTCGCCGTACAGGTCGTCCGAGGTGTCGTGGCAGTGCACCTCGACGTGCACCTCGGGCGAGTCGCCGAACGTCGGGTTGGTCCCGATGCTGACGGTGGCCCGGTGCACGCCCCCGGTCACCGGGCGGGTCAGCCAGCCGCTGTAGATCGCGGGTGGCGGGACGGCCGTGCCGGGTGCGGGGGAGAGGTTGGCGGTGGGGAAGCCGAGGCCCTTCCCCCGGCCGGCGCCGTGAACGACCGTGCCGACCAGGGGAGTCGAGGGGAGGGAGGGCTCAGGCATGGGGGCTGAGCTCGCGGAACTGGCTGGTGTGGAAGACCAGCGGCTCCACGCCCGGGAACAGCTCCGCGGAGAGCAGTTCCAGCAGGACGATCTCGTGGTCGCCGCCGTCGTACACCGGGCCGACCCGGGCGGTCAGCCACAGCGCGGCGTCGTGGATCAGCACCGCGCCGTCGCCGGTGGCCTGCCAGGGCGTGCCGTCGAACCGGTCGCCCGCCCGGGAGGCGAGCTTGCGGCACAGCGCGCCCTGGCCGTGGCTGAGCACGCTCAGGCCGAGCACCGGGGCCTCGGCCAGCCGGGGCCAGGTGGTGGAGGTGCGGGCCACGCTGACCGCGACCATCGGCGGCTCCAGCGAGATCGACACGAACGAACTGGCCGCGAAGCCGACCGGTCCGCCGTCGCGCAGCGCGCCGATCGCGACCACGCCGGTGGGGTAGGCCCCGAACGCCTGCCGCAGCGCGCCCGCGTCCAGTGCGGAGGGGTGGTGAACGGGAGTGGCCATGGCCGGTGCCGTCCTCTCGTGGTGCCGGAAGTGGTACGGAGGTGCAGGTCAGTGCCGGTGCCGCGCGCCCGGGTGGCTGGCGGGCAGCGCCCGGTCGCCGGAGCCGGTGAGGCGCTCGCGCAGCGACTCGCCGTCCGCGTACTCGCCGCGGAACACGCCGCGCTCGCGCAGGATCGGCAGCACCGACTCGACGAACTCGACGGTGGAGGCGGGCTGCACGGTCGGCGAGAGCAGGAAGCCGTCCAGGTCGGCGCCCTCCGCCAGGGCGCAGATCTCGTCGGCGATCTCCTCGGCGGTGCCGACCACCGGGCGGGCGCCCACGCCGTGGGTGTGCCAGTCGGCGAGCACGTCGCCGACCGTCCGGCCCGCGAACCGGGCGATCTGGGTCTGCGACATCTCGGTGGACAGCTCGGTCATCGGGGTCTCCGGCGGGTACGAGGACAGGTCCAGGCCGGTGAACATCGCGTACGAGGCGACGGTGACCTCGGGGCGCTGCGCGTCCAGGATCCGCTGCCAGCGGCGCTCGGCGTCCGAGGTGGTGGCGCCGACCACGCAGGAGAACGCCGACATCACCTTGACCTCGTCGGCCCCGCGTCCGGCGTTCACGGCCTCCGCGCGGATCGCCTTGGTGTGGCCGGCCAGCTGCTCGACGCTGCCGCTGCCGACGAACATGCACTCGCCGTGCCGCCCGCCGACCCGGCGGCCGGCCGGGGAGGCGCCGGCCTGGAACAGCACCGGGGTGCCCTGCGGGGAGCGGGCGGTGTTGCCGTAGCCGTGCGAGCGGAAGAACGGGCCCTCGTGCTCGACCAGGTGCACCTTGGCCGGGTCGGCGAAGCGCCCGGCCTTGTCCTTCTCCAGCGCGTCCGGCTCCCAGGCGCCCTCCCAGTACTTGTAGACCAGGTCGAGGAAGTCCTCGGCCATCGCGTACCGGTCGTCGTGCGCGACCATGTCCATCCCGAACGCCTTGACGGCGGTGTCGGCGGTGCCGGTGGTGACCACGTTCCAGCCGAGGCGGCCGCCGGAGAGCTGGTCCAGGGTGGCCAGGCGGCGGGCGAACGCGTACGGCGGCTCGACCAGCACCGAGCCGGTCACCACCAGGCCCAGGTCGGTGGTGGAGGCCAGCAGCGCCGAGGCGATCACGAACGGGTCCAGCCGGGGCAGGTCGAGGGTCTCCTCGGTGGCGATCGGCGGGCGGACCCCGTTGATCTCCGACCAGCCCCAGGCGTCGGCCAGGAACAGGAAGTCCAGCTTGGCGTCCTCGCACAGCCGGGCCACCTCCTGCCAGTAGCCGAGGGTGTCGAACAGGTGGCGGCGGCTGTCGGGGTGCCGCCAGGTGGCGGTGCCGCTGGCGTTGGTCTGGGCGTTCTCGAACAGGCCGAGCTTGAGGCTGCGCATGGGTGTTCTCCGTTGAACAGGCAGGCGGTGCGGGGGAACTGACGGTGAGTCAGGGGAGGGTGTCGAGCTGCGCCGCGTACGGCATCGAGGACTGGGCGCCGAGCCCGGTGACGGCCAGCGAGGCCGCCCGGACGGCGCGGGCCGCCGCGGCGGGCAGGTCGGCGCCGCGGGCGAGCGCGTCGGCGAGGGCGCCGCAGAAGGTGTCGCCGGCGCCGACGGTGTCGACGGCGTCCACCGCCGGGGCGGGCAGGTGGACGGCCGGGCGGCCCGGCCGCTTGATCAGCGCCCCGTCCGCGCCGAGCGTGACCACCACGGCGCCGCACGGCAGTTCGGCGCCTTCCAGCAGTTCGCGGGCGGCGGCCGGGCCGGCCACCGGCGCGGTGCCGAGCAGCGCGGCCAGCTCGCCCAGGTTGGGCACCAGGACGTCGACGGCGGCCAGCACCTCGGCGGCGACCGGACGGGCCGGGGCCGGGTTGAGGACGACCGTGCCGCCCTGCTCCCGGGCCCGCAGCACCGCGGCCGCCACCACCTCGGCGGCCACCTCGTGCTGCACCAGCACCACCTCGCCGGGGGTGCGGGCCAGCCACTGCGGCAGGTCCTCGACCGAGAGGACGGCGTTGGCGCCGGGGTTGACCACGATGGTGTTCTCGCCCGCCCGGTCGACCACCACCGAGGCGATCCCGGTGGTGGCGTCCGGCGCGGTCAGCACCGCGTCGAGGTCGACGCCCTCGGCGGCCAGCACCCGCCGGATCGGCTCGCCGTCCGCCCCGACCCGGGCCACCAGGCGGACCTGCGAGCCGAGCCGGGCGGCCGCGACGGCCTGGTTGGCGCCCTTGCCGCCGACGCCCTCGACGAAGCCCCGCGCGAGCACGGTCTCGCCGGGCCGCGGCAGGTCCTCGACGGTCAGGACGAGGTCGCGGTTGACCGAACCGACGACGGTGATGGACGGCATCTGGGACTCCTCGGGAGCCATGGGAGATCGATCTCCCACACTGTGGACCAGCACTCACGAGGCGTCAAGTACCCTCGTGCTGCGCATCGCGCCAGCTCAGGCCCGCCAGGGCGCCGCCGACCGGAACGAGACCCGGCCGTCACCGCTCGGAGACCGGGAACGCGCCGCGCGGCCCGCGCACCGCCGCCCAGACCGCTCCGACCGGGGAGGACCCCACGTGACAGCGCCCCGACTCCTCGACGTGGCCGCGGCCGCCGGCGTCTCCCGGGCCACCGCCTCGCGCGTCCTGGCCGGCACCCCGCGCAACGTCGACCCCGACCTGGCCCGCCGGGTCGAGGAGGCCGCCCGGCGCCTCGGCTACCGCACCAACCACTCCGCGCGGGCGCTGCGCACCGGCACCACCGGCACCGTCGGCGTGGTCGTCCCCTCGCTCGCCAACCCGTACTTCGTCCAGCTCGCCGACGCCCTCGCCCAGCGGGTCCGGGCCGCCGGCGGCCAGCTCGTCGTCTCCGACGCGGCCAACTCGCCCGCCATCGAGGCCGAACAGATCGAGACCCTGCTGAGCGGACGCGTCGACGGGCTGCTGGTCGTCCCGGTCTCCGCCGCCGCCTCCGGGGCCGCCGTCCGGGCCGCCGCCGAACGCGCCCCCGTCGTGCTGTTCGACCGCTGGGCGCACGGCTCCGGCACCGTCGCCGTCACCCTCGACAACGCCGCCGCGGTGCGCCTGCTGCTCGACCACCTGGAGGGCCTCGGCCGCCACCGGATCGCCCTGGTCGCCGCCGACCAGGCGTCCTCCTCCGGCGCCGAACGCCTCGCCGCGTTCACCGCCGCCCGCGGCGACGGCGCCACCACCGTGCTGCTCCCCAGCTTCACCACCGACGCCGGCCGCACCGCCGGCCGCAAGATCGCCGAACGCCGCGCCGAGGTCGACGCCGTCGTCTGCGGCGCGGACGTCCTCGCCGTCGGCCTGGTCAGCACCCTGCAGCGCTCGGCGGTCTCCGTGCCCGGCGAGATCGCCGTCACCGGCTTCGACGACACCGAACTGCTCGAACTCCTCGACCCCCCGATCACCTCCATCCGCCACCCGCTCGCCGACATGGCCGAACGCGCCCTCGCCCTCCTCCAGGGGTCGGCCGCCGACCGCACCGAAGGTGTCGAGCGTTTCGCTCCGCAGTTGGTGGTTCGGGCTTCCACGGATGCGGGTGCGGGTGCCTGACCGGGGTCGAAGGGGTGGGGTGGGGGTCGAGCGTGCGCCCGCCCTGTTCCGGGGGCCTGCTGCCGATCGTGCGGAGGGGGTCGAGCGTTTCGCTCCGCAGCTCGTGGTCCGCGCCTCCGCCGGCGCGGATGTAATTTCCTGACCTGGCGTCAACTCACCAGTGCGGGTCGGGACTCCACTCCTCAAGCCCCTCGTCCTCCCAGGACGCGGCCGCCGGACCCGCGGGCTCGAAGCGGACCGGCGGCGGCCCCCCGGCGTACGCGCCCGGGCGGCGGCCGGTGAACAGCCGGAACAGGTACTGCCCGGCAGGCCCGTCGAAGCGCTCCCACTCCGCGGCCGTGCCGTCGGCGCCGTTGCTCAGGACCGGCCACCGGTCCGGGTCGCCCGCGTCGGTCAGCCAGTACGCCTGCAACTGGCCGTCCTCGCCGTCCAGCCACTGCAGCAGCCCGCCCGGCGCGGGGAACGCCGGGTGCGGATCGAGCCGCCCGGGCCACTCGGCGGTCGCCCGGGCCAACCGCGCCGTGTTCCGCTCCAGGTCCAGCAGCGGGTCCGGCGCCCCCGGCACCAGCAGCGACAGCCCGTCGAACGCCCCCGCCCCGAAGCGCTCCGCCAGCAGCCGGTAGCCGAGCGGCAGCCGCGTCCCCAACCGGGCCGCCACCCCCGCCCAGTCGATCTCCCGCCGCCGGGCCGTCCGCCACCCGACCAGCTCCGCCAGCCGCTCGTGCCACGCCTCCGCCAGGTCCATGCCCGCAGGGTACGGGCCGCCACCCGCCCGCTCATCCGCCCGGCGGGCGTTCGTCCGGACGGGGGTAAGGCGAAGACGTCCAGCGATTCGACGTGGGCGTTGCCGCGGACGGCGAGGCAGCGCCCGTCGGGGCTGCGGGCGAGCGCCTCGCAGCACGCGGGGGCGGGTAGCGGCTCGGCCCGGCCGTCGGGGGTGGCGGGCCGGCAGTTCCACCGGGAGGCCGTCCCCGGTCAACAGGTGCGCCGCTGTGGCGAGATCGGTCATGGTCCGCCCTCCGGGAGGTGGGCAGGACAGGGTCCGGACCGACCGCATCCTTGCATGATTTTGCTAGGCTGCGTATATTCATGCTGGGCTTCAGGAGGGAATGCCATGGTATTGCGAGTAGCCGTCGCCGGCGCGAGCGGATACGCGGGCGGTGAGGTGCTGCGACTGCTGCAGGCGCACCCCGAGGTGGAGATCGGCGCGCTGACCGGCGCCTCCAACGCGGGCCAGCGCTTCGGCGCGCTGCAGCCGCACCTGATCGGCCTGGCCGACCGGGTGCTGGAGCCGACCAACCCGCAGACGCTGGCGGGGCACGACGTCGTCTTCCTCGGCCTGCCGCACGGGCAGTCCGCCGAGGTCGCCGCCCAGCTCGGCGAGGACGTCCTGGTGGTCGACCTGGGTGCCGACCACCGCCTGAAGTCGTCCGCCGACTGGGAGCAGTTCTACGGCTCCCCGCACGCCGGGACGTGGCCCTACGGCCTGCCCGAACTGCCCGGCCACCGCGAGGCGCTGCGCGGCAGCAAGCGGATCGCCGTGCCCGGCTGCTACCCGACCTCCGTCACGCTCGCCATGTACCCGATGTACGCCGCGGGCCTGGCCGAGCCGGAGGCGGTGATCACCGCCGCGTCCGGCACCTCCGGCGCGGGCAAGGCCGCCAAGGCGCACCTGCTGGGCAGCGAGGTGATGGGCTCGATGAGCCCGTACGGCGTCGGCGGCGGCCACCGGCACACCCCGGAGATGGCGCAGAACCTGGCCCCGCTCGCGGGCGAGCCGGTCACCGTCTCCTTCACGCCCACCCTGGCGCCGATGCCGCGCGGCATCCTCGCCACCTGCTCGGCCAAGGCGAAGCCCGGCACCACCGGCGCCGAGCTGCGGGCCGCGTACGAGAAGGCGTACGGCGACGAGCCGTTCGTCCACCTGCTGCCCGAGGGGCAGTGGCCGCACACCTCGTCCGTGTACGGCTCGAACGCCGCCGTGCTGCAGGTCGTGCTGGACGAGCACGCCGGGCGGATCATCGCGATCAGCGCGATCGACAACCTGGTGAAGGGCACCGCGGGCGGCGCGGTGCAGAGCATGAACATCGCCCTCGGCCTCCCCGAGGAGCTCGGCCTCCCGCTGAACGGAGTCGCACCGTGACCACCCAGGACCAGAGCACCGTCGGCGTCGGCGTCACCGCGGCCAGGGGCTTCCGCGCGGCGGGCGTCACCGCGGGCATCAAGGCGTCCGGCAACCCGGACCTCGCGCTGGTCGTCAACGACGGCCCGCGGCACGCCGCCGCCGGCGTGTTCACCTCCAACCGGGTGCACGCCGCGCCGGTCAAGTGGTCGCGCCAGGTGCTGAACGACGGCGAACTGGCCGCCGTGGTCCTCAACTCCGGCGGCGCCAACGCCTGCACCGGCCCCGAGGGCTTCCAGGACACCCACGCCACCGCCGAGAAGGTCGCCGCCGAGCTCGGCATCGGCGCCATCGAGGTCGCGGTCTGCTCCACCGGCCTGATCGGCGTCCGGCTGCCGATGGACAAGCTGCTGCCCGGCGTCGAGCTCGCGGTGAAGGCCCTCAGCGACACCGGTGGCGAGAGCGCCGCGATCGCCATCAAGACCACCGACACCGTGCACAAGACCGCCCAGGTCACCGCCCCCGCGGGCTGGACGGTCGGCGGCATGGCCAAGGGCGCGGGCATGCTCGCCCCCGGCCTGGCCACCATGCTGGTCGTGGTCACCACCGACGCCGTGGTCGACTCCGCCGCGCTGGACGCCGCGCTGCGCGACGCCACCCGCACCACCTTCGACCGGGTCGACTCCGACGGCTGCATGTCCACCAACGACACCGTGCTGCTGCTGGCCTCCGGTGCCTCCGAAGTGGCGCCCGGGCAGGCCGAGTTCGCCGAGGCCGTGCGCACCGTCTGCGCCGACCTGGCCCGCCAGCTGATCGGCGACGCCGAGGGCGCCTCCAAGGACATCCGGATCGAGGTGGTCAACGCGGCCACCGAGGACGAGGCCGTCGACGTCGCCCGCACGATCTCCCGCAGCAACCTGCTCAAGTGCGCCATCCACGGCGAGGACCCCAACTGGGGCCGGGTGCTGTCCGCGATCGGCACCACCTCCGCCGCCTTCGACCCGGACCAGCTGGACGTCGCCATCAACGGCGTCTGGGTGTGCCGGGGCGGCGGCGTCGGCGAGGACCGCGACCTGGTCTCGATGAAGGACCGCGAGGTCGTCATCACCGCCGACCTGAAGGCCGGTCGGGCCGCGGCCACCGTCTGGACCAACGACCTGACCGCCGAGTACGTGCACGAGAACAGCGCGTACTCCAGCTGACCCGAGGGGGACGGAACCACGCCATGCAGATCGCACCCAAGGGCGAACAGGCCCGTAGCAACGCGGCCCTGCCCAAGGCCCGCACCCTGATCGAGGCGCTGCCCTGGCTGGAGCGCTTCCACGGCAAGACCGTGGTCATCAAGTTCGGCGGCAACGCCATGGTCGACGAGGACCTCAAGGCCGCGTTCGCCCAGGACGTCGTCTTCCTCCGGTTCGCCGGCCTGCACCCCGTCGTCGTGCACGGCGGCGGCCCGCAGATCAGCGCCCAGCTCGACAAGCTGGGCCTGGAGTCCTCGTTCACCGCTGGCCTGCGCGTCACCACCCCCGAGACCATGGACGTGGTCCGGATGGTGCTCGCCGGGCAGGTCCAGCGCGAACTCGTCGGCCTGCTCAACTCGCACGGCCCGTTCGCCGTCGGCATGACCGGCGAGGACGCCCACACCATGACCGCCGTCAAGCGCTACGCCGTGGTCGACGGCGAGCAGGTCGACATCGGCCTGGTCGGCGACATCGTCAACATCGAGGCCGGCGCCGTGAAGGCGCTGATCGCCGACGGCCGGATCCCGGTGATCTCCTCGATCGCCCGCGGCGCCGACGGCCACGTCTACAACATCAACGCCGACACCGCGGCCGCCGCCATCGCGGCCGCGCTCGGCGCCGAGATGCTGGTGGTGCTCACCGACGTCGAGGGCCTGTACAAGGACTGGCCGAACTCCGACGACGTGATCAGCCAGTTGAACGCCAGCGAGCTGGAGGAGATGCTCCCCACCCTGGCCTCCGGCATGCTCCCCAAGATGGAGGGCTGCCTGCGAGCCGTCCGCTCCGGCGTGGGCACCGCCCGCGTCCTGGACGGCCGCGTCCAGCACAGCCTGCTGCTGGAGATCTTCACCGACGAGGGCATCGGCACCATGGTCGTGCCCGACGACGACAGCACCGTAGTGGGGGGCCTGGCATGAGCGGCAACGACGCCATCACCGAGCGGTACAAGCACAGCCTGATGAACAACTACGGCACCCCGCGGATCCCGCTGGTGCGCGGCGAGGGCTCGCTGGTCTGGGACGCCGACGGCAAGCAGTACCTCGACCTGGTCGCCGGCATCGCGGTCAACGCGCTGGGCACCGCCCACCCGGCGATCGTCGAGGCCGTGACGCGGCAGATCACCACCCTGGGCCACGTCTCCAACCTGTTCATGGCCGAGCCGACCATCGAACTCGCCGAGAAGCTGATCGAGCTGTCCGGACGCCCGGGCAAGGTCTTCTTCTGCAACTCCGGCACCGAGGCCAACGAGGCCGCCTTCAAGATCTCCCGGCTGACCGGCCGCACCCACCTGGTCTCGCTCCAGGGCGCCTTCCACGGCCGGACGATGGGCGCCCTCGCGCTCACCGCCCAGCCCGGCAAGCAGGAGCCGTTCAAGCCGCTGCCCGGCGACGTCAGCTACGTCCCGTTCGGCGACGTCGAGGCCCTGCGCGCCGCCGTCACCACCGACACCGCCGCCGTCTTCCTGGAGCCGGTCCAGGGCGAGAACGGCGCCATCCCGCTCCCGGACGGCTACCTGCGGGCCGCCCGCGAGATCACCCGCGCCACCGGCACCCTGCTGGTCCTGGACGAGATCCAGACCGGCACCGGCCGCACCGGCCACTGGTTCGCCCACCAGGCGTACGAGGGCGTCGAGCCGGACGTCGTCACCCTCGCCAAGGGCCTCGGCGGCGGCCTGCCGATCGGCGCCGTGCTCGCCTTCGGCCCGGCCGCCGACCTGCTCGGCCCCGGCCACCACGGCACCACCTTCGGCGGCAACCCGGTGGTCGCCGCCGCCGGCCTCGCGGTGCTGCGCACCATCGAGGAGCAGGGCCTGCTGGAGCACGCCGCCAAGCTCGGCGAGCGGCTGCGCACCGGCATCGAGGCGATCGGCGACCCGCTGGTCGACCACGTCCGGGGCAAGGGCCTGCTGCTGGGCATCGTGCTCACCGAGCCGGTCGCCGCCCGGGTGCAGGCCGCCGCGCAGGAGGCGGGCTTCCTGGTCAACGCCGCCGTCGCGGACGCCGTCCGGCTGGTCCCGCCGCTGGTGCTCACCGAGGAGCAGGCCGACGGCTTCCTCGCCGCCCTGCCCGCGATCCTCCGAACGGTCCGCGAAGCCGCCCCCGACGCGAACAGCTGAGCGTCCTTCAGGAGAATCATCAGTCATGACCGAACGCCCCGAGCCCACGACCCCCGCCGCCGGCCCCACGCCGCAGGTCCCGCAGACCCGCACCGCGCGCCACCGGCGGATCGTGGACCTGCTGACCCGTCAGCCCGTCCGCTCGCAGAGCCAGCTCGCCAAGCTGCTCGCCGACGACGGGCTGGTGGTCACCCAGGCCACCCTCTCCCGGGACCTGGACGAGCTCGGAGCGGTGAAGATCCGCAACCGGGACGGCGCGCTCATCTACGCCGTCCCGGCCGAGGGCGGGGACCGCACCCCCCGCGCCCCGATGGGCGAGTCCGCCAGCGAGGCCCGGATGGCCCGGCTGGCGGGCGAGCTCATGGTCTCCGCAACCGCCTCGGGCAACCTGGTGGTGCTGCGCACCCCGCCCGGCGCGGCCCAGTTCCTGGCCTCCGCGATCGACACCGCCGAGGTGTTCGAGATCCTCGGCACCATCGCCGGGGACGACACCGTGCTGCTGATCAGCCGGGACGCGGCGGGCGGGCAGGCGCTGGCCGACCACCTGATGCAACTCGCCCAGGCCAAGTCGCAGTAGCCTCCCGGGCTTTTCAAACGTGCTGTGCGGTACTGGTTTGTGAACTCATACGCGGTGGTGCATACTTATGCCTAACGCCGCATGGAACCTGTGTTTGTGAATGGAGATAGCCGTGACTGAGCGCGTCGTACTCGCCTACTCGGGCGGTCTGGACACGTCCGTCTGCATCGGCTGGATCGCCGAGGAGACCGGCGCCGAGGTCATCGCCGTCGCCGTCGACGTCGGCCAGGGCGGCGAGGACCTCGACGTCATCCGCCAGCGCGCCCTCGACTGCGGCGCCGTCGAGGCCGAGGTGGCCGACGCCCGCGACGAGTTCGCCGACGAGTACTGCCTGCCGGCCCTCAAGGCCAACGCCCTCTACCAGGGCCAGTACCCGCTGGTCTCCGCGCTCTCCCGCCCGGTGATCGTCAAGCACCTGGTGGCCGCCGCGCAGAAGCACGGCGCCACCACCGTCGCCCACGGCTGCACCGGCAAGGGCAACGACCAGGTCCGCTTCGAGGTCGGCATCCAGTCGCTGGCCCCGAGCCTGAAGTGCATCGCCCCGGTCCGCGACTACGCGATGACCCGCGACAAGGCGATCGCCTTCGCCGAGGCCAAGAACCTCCCGATCGTCACCACCAAGAAGAACCCGTACTCGATCGACCAGAACGTCTTCGGCCGCGCCGTCGAGACCGGCTTCCTGGAAGACATCTGGAACGCCCCGATCGAGGACGTCTACGAGTACACCCAGAACCCGGCCACCGCGCGCGAGGCCGACGAGGTCGTCATCACCTTCGAGGCCGGCGTCCCGGTCGCGATCGACGGCCGCAAGGTCTCCGTCCTGCAGGCCATCGAGGAGCTGAACAAGCGGGCCGGCGCCCAGGGCATCGGCCGCCTCGACATGGTCGAGGACCGCCTGGTCGGCATCAAGTCCCGCGAGATCTACGAGGCCCCCGGCGCGATCGCCCTGATCACCGCCCACCAGGCCCTGGAGAACGTCACCGTCGAGCGCGAACTCGCCCGCTACAAGCGGCAGGTCGAGCAGCGCTGGGCCGAGCTGGTCTACGACGGCCTGTGGTTCTCCCCGCTCAAGCGCGCCCTGGACGGCTTCGTCAACGAGGCCAACCAGCACGTCTCCGGCGAGATCCGGATGGTCCTGCACGGCGGCCGCGCCGTCGTCAACGGCCGCAAGTCGGACCGGTCGCTGTACGACTTCAACCTCGCCACCTACGACACCGGCGACACCTTCGACCAGTCCATGTCCAAGGGCTTCATCGAGATCTTCGGCATGTCCTCGAAGATCGCCGCCCGCCGCGACCTGGCCTGACCGACCCGCAGTCCCCGCCCCGGCCGCACCCCGCGGCCGGGGCACCGCCGCACTCAGACCCACCTCCGAAGGAGCCCACGCGATGACCGCCGACCAGCCCGCAGACGTCCGCCTCTGGGGCGCGCGCTTCGCCGACGGCCCCTCCGAGGCCCTGGCCAAGCTCTCCGCCTCCGTCCACTTCGACTGGCGGCTCGCCCCCTACGACATCGCCGGCTCCAAGGCCCACGCCCGCGTCCTGCACAAGGCCGGACTGCTCAGCGACGCCGAACTCGACGGCATGCTGGCCGGGTTGGACCAGCTGCTGGCCGACGTCGAGTCCGGCGCCTTCGTGGGCACCGTCGCCGACGAGGACGTGCACACCGCCCTGGAGCGCGGCCTGCTGGAGCGCCTGGGCGCCGACCTCGGCGGCAAGCTCCGCGCCGGGCGCTCGCGCAACGACCAGATCGCCACCCTGTTCCGGATGTACCTGCGCGACCACGCCAAGACCATCGGCGCGCTGGTCCTCGACCTCCAGCACGCCCTGGTCGGCCTCGCCGAGGCCCACCCGGACACCGCGATGCCCGGCCGCACCCACCTCCAGCACGCCCAGCCGGTGCTGTTCGCCCACCACGTCCTCGCCCACGTCCAGGCCCTCGGCCGGGACGCCGAGCGGCTGCGCCAGTGGGACGCCCGCACCGCCGTCTCCCCGTACGGCTCCGGCGCGCTGGCCGGCTCCTCGCTCGGCCTCGACCCGCAGGCCGTCGCCGCCGAACTCGGCTTCGAGCGCGGCTCGGTGGGCAACTCGATCGACGGCACCGCCTCGCGCGACTTCGTCGCCGAGTTCGCCTTCGTCACCGCGATGATCGGCATCAACCTCTCGCGGATCGCGGAGGAGATCATCATCTGGAACACCAAGGAGTTCGGCTTCATCACGCTGCACGACGCCTTCTCCACCGGGTCGTCGATCATGCCGCAGAAGAAGAACCCCGACATCGCGGAGCTCGCCCGCGGCAAGTCCGGCCGCCTGATCGGCAACCTGACCGGCCTGCTCGCCACCCTCAAGGCCCTGCCGCTCGCCTACAACCGCGACCTCCAGGAGGACAAGGAGCCGGTCTTCGACTCCTGCGACACCCTGGAGGTCCTGCTCCCCGCCTTCACCGGCATGATCGCCACCCTGACCGTCCACCGCGAGCGCCTGGAGGAACTGGCCCCGGCCGGCTTCTCGCTCGCCACCGACATCGCCGAGTGGCTGGTCAAGCAGGGCGTCCCGTTCCGGGTCGCGCACGAGGTGGCCGGCGCCTGCGTCAAGGTCTGCGAGGCCGAGGGCATCGAGCTCTCCGACCTCACCGACGCCCAGTTCGCGCGGATCTCCCCCCACCTCACCCCCGAGGTCCGCACCGTCCTCTCTGTCCACGGCGCCATCGCCTCCCGCGACGGCCGCGGCGGCACCGCCCCGTCGGCGGTCGCCGTCCAGCTCGCCGAGATCAAGGACGACCTCGCGGCCCAGCAGTCCTGGCTGAGCTGAGAAGGGCCCCGACAGGGGCTCGGGGAACGGCGAGCCCGGGTCTGCTGACGGTTCACTGCCGCCCAGCGCATCGGCTTCCGGTTCTGTTTCGGGCGCGCGGCAGCACGGACGCTTCGACGGGCTCCGGCCGTCAGCAGCACGGGCTCGCCGTTCCCCGAGCCCCTGAATGCACATCCCGCTCGTCCTGCCCGAAAGGTGCCCCCGGCCTACGCTGGATCCATGTCCAAAGCAGCCGCCGCGCTGGCCGAGGGGTTCCGGGGCGAGATCGTGGTGCCCGGGGACGCGGAGTACGACGCGGCGCGGGCGGTGTGGAACGGCGCGGTGGACCGGCGGCCCGAGCTGATCGCCCGGTGCACCGGCGTCGCCGACGTGCTGCAGGCCGTCGCGGTGGCCCGGGAGCACGGCCTGTACGCGGGGGTCCGCGGCGCGGGCCACGGCCTGGCCGGGCTGGGGACGTGCGACGGCGGCATGCTGATCGACCTGTCGCGGCTGCGCGGCGTCCGGGTGGATCCGGCTCGCCGGCTCGCCCGGGCGCAGCCGGGGGTGACCTGGGGGGCGTTCGACCACGAGACGCAGGCGTTCGACCTGGCGACGACGGGCGCACCGTACTCGGGGGCGGGCATCGCGGGCGTGACGCTCGGCGGGGGAGTGGGCTGGCTGGCCCGGGCGTACGGGTTGACCTGCGACAACCTGGTGGAGGCGGACGTGGTGACCGCCGAGGGGCGGTTGCTGACGGCGAGCGCGTCCGCGCACCCGGAGCTGTTCGCGGGGCTGCGCGGGGGCGGCGGCAACTTCGGGGTGGTGACCTCGTTCACCTACCGGCTGCACGGGGTGGGCCCGCACGTGCTGTGCGGGGCGCTGTACGTGCCGGTGGAGCTGTTCCCGCCGACCCTCGCCGCGGTGCGGGACTTCATGGCGCACGCGCCGGACGGCCTGACGGTGGGGGTGGAGCTGGCACGGCCGCGGGGCGTGCCGCAGCTGCCGGACCGGACGGTGCTGCGGATCGGCCTGTGCTGGTCCGGCCGGGCCGACCGGGGCCGGGAGGCGGTGGCGCCGCTGCGCGCCCTGCCGGGGGTGCTGGTGGACACCGTGCAGACCCGGCCGTACGCGCTGTGGCAGCGGGCGCTGGACGCGGACCGGGGGCCGGGCGCGGCCAACTTCGGGCGTTCGGAGTTCCTGTCGGTGCTGGACGGGGCGGCGATCGACCGGCTGGCCGAGCAGGTCGCGGCGATGCCGGGGCCGGGCGCGCAGCTCCAGTTGGCGTTCCTGGGCGGGGCGGTGGCCCGGGTCGGCCCGGAGGACACCGCGTACACGCACCGGACGGCGCCGTACCTGCTGAGCGCGGTGGCGCGCTGGACCCGGGGCCCGGCGGAGCCGCACACGGCCTGGGTGCGGCGCTGCTGGGAGGCGATGCGGCCGTTCTCCTCGGGCGGGGCGTACGTGAACCTGATGGGGGCGGAGGGGCAGGCCCGGGTGGTGGAGGCGTACGGGCTGGCGAAGTACGAGCGGCTGGTCGCGCTGAAGGACCGGTACGACCCGGCGAACCTGTTCCGGGTCAACCAGAACATCCGGCCGAGCGGGTGACGGCACCACCCGTGGGGGCGTGACGCTCGCCACGTCGGGCGTCGGGAAGGTTGAGAACGGTTGGCCGCTGGGTAGAGCGGTGGCGAACGTCTCTCTTGACGGTCGCCCGACCACCCGGATACTGAGCGTGAGCGCGCGTCAGTCCCGGCCGTCCGGACCACCGTCCGGCGGGACGCGTCGCGCTTTTCCCGGGCCGGGCCGATCCCCGTCCGGGCACACCTCGGACAGGAACCGGTGCAAGACCCTCACTCGCACGCGCCGGGCACTTAACGATGGAGGCCCCCGCACATGGGCATGAGTGTGATCATCGCAGCGGCACGACCGGAAGAGGCGGAGCAGATCCTCAAGCTCCAGTACCTCGGCTACCAGAGCGAGGCCGAGCTCTACGGGGACTGGGGGCTGGAGCCGCTGACCCAGACCCTGGAGAGCCTCAAGGCGGAGATGGCCGACCACCGGGTGCTGGTCGCCCGGCTCGGCGACGAGGTCGTGGGCAGCGCCCGCGGCTGGGTGGACGGGAACGGCACCGGGCAGATCGGCCGGCTGGTGGTGCACCCGCGGATGCAGCGGCACGGCCTGGGCCGCCGCCTGCTGGAGGCCCTGGAGGCGGGGCTGGCCGAGGACGGCGCGAGCGGCTTCGAACTGTTCACCGGCCACCGCAGCCTGGGCAACCTGCGGCTGTACCGCAGGCTCGGCTACCGCGAGACCGAGGTGCGCGAGGTGTCCCGCCGGCTGTCCATCGTGACGCTGGCCAAGACGGGGGCGACCACCCTCGCCGCCTGAGCGCGAGCCCTCCGGCACACGCACCGCGGCACGAGCACCGCGGCACACGCATTGCGGCGCCCGACCCGAACGAGGGGTCGGGCGC